>CAYOXH010000051.1:0-6104 GCA_964407875.1 uncultured Gammaproteobacteria bacterium | reverse complement strand
GGATGACAACTATAACTATGATTATCTCCCTTCTATTCTCAGAACCAACCCTTTTCCTCATATGGATACTTGCTATCACATATGGAATTACTGTGCATGAATTTGCTCATGTTTTTGCAGCATTTCTGCAAGGTGATGATACAGGCAGGTTAATGGGGCGCTTAACCTTGAATCCAATCGCGCATCTTGATCCTATGGGATCGTTGTTGTTGTTAGTAGTTGGATTCGGTTGGGGCAGGCCAGCTCCGTTTAATCCTCATAATTTAAAGTATCGCAGATGGGGAGAATTTTTCGTTTCTATTGCTGGATTGGTTGCTAATTTAATCAGTATTATTATTTTTGGAATTTTAGGAGGGGTTTTAATTAATGTTCTAGGAGGAAGTAATTTATTAATTCAATTTTTGATTAGTCTAGTCTATATAAATATTATTTTGCTTATATTTAACTTGCTTCCGATTCCACCGCTTGATGGATCAAAAATTTTGTTTGAGATACTTCCTGACAAGTATAGTCATTTAAAGTCTAGTTTAGAAAAAAACGGACCGTGGATATTATTATTTTTAATTTTTTCCGACTTGATTCTGGGTATAGATGTTTTTGGTGGAATTCGATTGATTTCTACTAAAGTAATTGAATTATTCTTCTAATACTTGACGCTAACTTATAATCTTGCTATTGTATCTCGTGTTATATAGTGGACAGTTGTTAGTGGACAGTAGATGGTTGTTTAATGTAAATCCACTTTCTTCTTTCTACTAACTACTGTCTACTGTCCACTAACAACTATCTCTATGGCAACAGTTAATCAACTTATTAAAAAACCCAGAAAGACCAAAAAGCAGAAGTCATCTACTCCTGCTCTTCAGTCCGTATATAATCCCGCAGTTCGAAAAAGAAGCTCTTTAAAAAAGGGCTCTAGTTTTAAGCGCGGGGTATGCTTGCGCGTAACCACAACAACTCCAAAAAAGCCAAACTCTGCATTGCGCAAAATTGCTCGTGTTCGGCTTTCTAATGGAATGGAAGTTACTGCATATATTCCAGGAATAGGGCATAACCTTCAGGAGCACTCTATTGTATTGGTTCGAGGTGGCGGAGTTAAGGATTTGCCTGGTGTCAGGTATACTGTTGTACGAGGCGTGTATGATACCCAAGGAGTAAGCGGAAGAAAGCAAGGCAGAAGTTTATACGGAGCAAAGAAGGAAAAGGAGAGCAAGTAATATGCGAGGAAAAAGAGCGCCAAAGCGCACAATTCAAGCAGACCCAAAGTTTAGTTCTACATCAATTGCAAAGTTGATCAACTATATAATGGAGAGAGGAAAAAAATCCACAGCGCAGAGCATTGTGTATGATGCTTTTGATATTATTTCAGAAAAAACAAAACAAGACCCAGTTGTGATTTTTGAAAAGGCAATAAAGAATATTTCTCCGCAAGTAGAAGTCAGGTCCCGAAGAGTTGGCGGAGCTAATTACCAAATTCCAATAGAAGTTCGCGGAGAAAGAAAATACACCCTCGCATGCCGCTGGCTTTTAACAGCAGCGCGCGCAAGAAAAGGCAAACCAATGGCAGGCAAGCTTGCAGACGAAATAATGGGCGCCTCAAAAAATGAAGGCAGCGCAATTAAAAAGCGCGAGGACACTCACCGCATGGCAGAATCAAACCGCGCCTTTGCTCACTTTGCGCGATAATTTTTTGTTTGATAATGGGTTGTAAAACCGCTATACTGTATATAGCGTTTTTTTATGTGGAGAATTTTTACTATTGGATTTGTTTTGAGTTTTGTTCTATTATTAAAAGTATTATTAATACCAAAAGGAGAAATAAATATATGAGTTATAATAAGGATCAAGCCAAGAAACATGCTAAAAGGGCTCTTAGCGTGGGCTTTGGTGTTGCTCAACTGGTAAGCGATCAGGTCGGTTCTGTGGTTAGCGGCTTAGAAAGGGATGGGCATATTAACAGGGCCGAAGGAAAAAAGATGGCAAAAAAGCTTTTAGCAGAGGCAAATAAGTTCCAAAGGAAAATTTCATCTAGGGTTGACAAACAAGTTCGAAAGGTAGTAAAATCCTCTAGTAGTAAAAAAAGCGCTCAAAAGAGGGGAGCTAAGAAAAAGAAATAGCAGCATTTAAGTTATAAGTTATTAGTATATTTAGTAGAAATGTGGATTAAGAATGTAGGAATTTGTCACTAAATTTTGTCATCCCGACCGAAGTGACTCGCCGATTCGGCGGGGAACGAAGCGGAGGGATGACAATTATTTTTATTTTATGCCCAGAGACTATCCTTTAGAGAAGATACGCAATATTGGAATCATCGCTCACATTGACGCAGGTAAAACCACGACAACAGAACGTGTGCTTTTTTATACTGGTAAAAAGCACAAAATAGGTGAAGTGCATGAAGGCGAAGCAGAAATGGATTGGATGGAACAAGAGCGTGAGCGGGGAATCACAATTACATCAGCTGCTACCACATGCTTTTGGCAGGATTGCAGAATTAACATAATCGATACCCCGGGGCACGTAGATTTTACAGCAGAAGTAGAGCGCTCACTCCGCGTCCTAGATGGAGGAGTTACAGTGTTTGACGGAGTTGCTGGAGTGGAATCACAATCCGAAACAGTGTGGCATCAGGCAGATAAATATAATGTGCCTAGAATTTGTTTTATAAATAAATTAGATAGAACAGGAGCTGATTTTTACGCTGACTTGGAATCTATCCATAAGCGTTTAACAAAAAAGGCATATCCAATTCAACTTCCTATTGGAACAGAAGAAAACTTTAATGGCATCATAGATCTGCTTACAATGAAAGCGCATATATATAAGGATGATCTTGGACAAGATATTGAGGAAACAGATATTCCAAGTGATATGAAAGAAAAAGCAGAAAAGTATCGAGGAGAACTTTTAGAAGCAATCGCGGAAAATGACGAACAAGTTATGGAAAAATATCTCGCGGGCGAAGAAGTTGCGCTAGATGATTGGAAAAAGGTATTGCGAACCGCGGTTGTTGGCGGCGACTTTTTCCCGGTTATGTGCGGAAGCGCTTTAAAGAACAAAGGCGTGCAAGTTCTGCTAGACGCAGTATGTGATTATCTTCCTTCCCCAATAGATGTTCCTGCTATACAAGGGTTTCCGGCCAAAGGCCGGTCCGCCTCTGGCGGAGACCCAGATGAGAAAATGGAGCGCAAGGCAAGCGATGATGAGCCGTTTTCGTCTTTGGCGTTTAAAGTTGCAATTGACCCTTTTGTGGGAAAACTTATCTTTTTCCGCGTGTACTCTGGCACGCTTAAGGCGGGTTCATATGTATACAACTCATCCAATGGCAAAAAAGAGCGAATTGGCCGAATCCTACGCATGCACGCAAACGCAAGAGAAGAAGTAGAAGAAGTATATGCAGGTGAAATTGCGGCAGCAGTTGGATTAAAAGATACTGTAACTGGAAACACGATCTGCGATCCTAATAACCCTATTGTATTAGAATCAATTATATTCCCAACTCCTGTAATAAGCGTAGCTATTGAGCCAAAGACAAAAGCAGACCAAGAAAAAATGGGCTTGGCTCTTGCGCGCTTAGCAGAAGAAGACCCAACTTTTGTTGTTAAAGGCGACGAGGAAACAGGGCAAACAATTATTTCTGGAATGGGGGAGCTTCATTTAGAAATTATTGTAGATAGAATGAAGCGAGAATTTAAAGTTGAGGCAAATGTTGGCAGGCCCCAAGTTGCGTACCGAGAGACAATCAAAAAAGAGGCAAAAGCAGAAGGAAAATACATCAAACAATCTGGAGGGCGCGGGCAATATGGCCATGTCTGGCTTCAGATAGAGCCATTGGTTATAGCTGAGGATGACGAGGACCAGGAAAAAACATATGAGTTTGTAAACAAGATAAAAGGCGGTGATATTCCAAATGAATATGTTCCAGCCATAAATAAAGGCGCAAAAGAGGCAATGTCAAATGGTATTGTTGCTGGCTACACAATGCAAAATGTTCAGGTAACGGTTTATGATGGTTCTTACCATGATGTTGACTCTTCTGAAATCGCTTTTAAAATCGCCTCTATCATGGCTTTTAAAGCAGCGGCTAAAATAGCTAATCCTGTTTTGCTTGAGCCAATTATGAAAGTAGAAGCAGTAACTCCCGAGGAATTTATGGGTGATGTGGTTGGCGATTTAAATTCAAAAAGATCCAAGATTTTAGAAATGACTGACCGTGGAAACATGAAAGTTATCATAGCCGAAGTTCCGCTTGCTGAAATGTTCGGCTACGCCACCTCTCTGCGCTCTATGTCGCAAGGCCGCGCATCCTATTCCATGGAATTTTTTGAGTATCAAGAGGTTCCAAAAAACGTAGCTGCTGAAATTGTTGCGAGTACTGGTGAAACAGAAGTTAAGAAAAAGGAATAAAAGCGATGCGAATGGCGCGAATAGGAATTGTCATCCCGACCGAGTGTACTCGCGAGTGGAGGGATCTCTTTTCAACTCAACAAAACACCGTCCAGAAATGGGCGGCGTTTTTGGTTTGATTTTTTTAATATTGAATATTACTAGAAAATATGCTAAAATAGGTATGTAAGAAGAAGGTAAAGAAAAAATTAGTTAGTAAAAAATCTGTCCAAAAATCAGTATCACAATCCTCCAAACTAGAAGGATTGAGTTTGCGCAGCGCAAAATTAAATAAATCTGTTATAAAAAAGTTAAAACAATATGGCAGAGCATTCTCGGTATAAAGTCACTGCTAAGCAGGCAGGTGTAGAAAAATATGTGTTGAAAAACAAATTAGATATCACTGACCAGAAATCACTTGATGATACAGAAACTATTCTGTTGCAGGACACTTACACATATTTTATAGAAATTTTAGAAAAAGGAGAGATTAAATTTAATCTCTCTTTGTTTTTTGATACGCATAAATATTTTTTATTTACACTCTATTCTTGGGCAGGAAAAATTCGCGAGGTTGATATTTCAAAAGATGGAGTTCATTTTGCCTCATGCAGATATATTGACTCATCTATTAAAGAGTTTGAAAAAATTTTCTCATTTAAGCGAATAAATCCCAAATTCATTTTAATAAAGAATTTAGATTTAATAAGGTGTTTCTTTTACACTCTCCCAAATTTGACTCATTTTTTTTCTAATAGTAGAATATGACTATATGGCACGACTCAATCTAAAAAATATTGTATGGAAAGAGGGCAATCAGTATGTTTCTTGGAACCTAAACACAGGAGTTTCTAGTTTTGGCGACACCAAAAAAGAAGCCCTTGCTATGCTCCAAGAGGCTCTTGAGCTTTATTTTGAAGATATTCCTATCTCCAGCGCACAAAAGATTGAAAGGCCAGATGTTGTGGCTTCTGTCCTAGAACATGCCTAGACCCATCACATTAAAACTTGTTTTGAAAGTCCTTCGCAAAAAGGGCTTCTTTCTTGTTTCACAAAGCGGTTCTCATGCAAAATTCCGCAAACTAGGAAGTTCCACTAAAACAGTAATTGTTAAAATGGGTAAGAAGGATATACCACATGGAACTTTCCAGTCAATATTACTCCATTCTGGACTCAAAGAAAACGATTTTCGTGACTAAAAGATGAGCAAACTTCTCATATGCGCAAACGTTATAGTATAATAAATATGGATACACTTTTTACATTAGTTATAGGCATCATCATCGGCTTACTACTTAGCCGTGGTTTTAAGTCCCCCCAAATCGCAAAAATTGTAGAGGAGAGGTCAAGCAGAAAAGAGGAGAACAAGAAAAAGATTGTTGAATATCTCAAAAAAAATCAAAAAATCACCAACAATGAAGTTGAAAAATTAGTTAGTGTATCAGATTCAACAGCAACTGATTATTTGCAAGAACTTGAAGAAGAAGGAAAAATAGAACAACAAGGAAAAGAGGGTAGAAGCGTATACTATCAATTAAAATAAACGGCTGGGTCGATCCAGCCGTTTATTTTTTTAGTATTGCAATACTAAGTATTCGATGTATTATATTATAGAAAGCAAGCTCATTCAACCTTCAGTAAGGAGAGTGCCATGGCTGGCCAAAAACCTAGGTCGCAACAAGCGAAATGCAAGGCACAAAATTGCATTCGCCGTGCTA
>CAYOXH010000050.1:2648-6442 GCA_964407875.1 uncultured Gammaproteobacteria bacterium | reverse complement strand
TATTCTTTTTGGCGAATAATATATGGGTGGACTTTTTACCGCGCTTGGCGTTGATACAACGTTCTTGATTGCGAACTTAATCAACTTTTTAATTTTGGTTGGGATTCTTTATAAGTTTGGATACAAGCCAATCTTAAAATTCGCTAAAGAGCGCCAAGATAAAATCGAAAAAGGTATTAAAGATGCAGAGCTTGCAGAAAAAAAACTAAACGATGCAGAAGCAAAAGGCAATAAACAGCTTTCTAGCGCGCATAGAGAATCGCAGCTGATTGTGGGCAAAGCAAAAGAGCAAGCCAAACTACAGGCAGACGCAATGCTTAAAAAAACTCAAGTCGAGACAAAGCATATTATAGATAGAGCTAAAAAAGAAATTCGCCTAGAACAAGATAAATCAATAATAGAAGCTAAAAAAGAAATCGCATCTTTAACCTTGCTGGTAACCGAAAAACTAATGCGTAAAAAAATAGACGCGCAAGTTGATAAAACTTTTATCGAGCAAACACTAAAAGATACCACCAATGATTAGTACACCAAAACAATATGCACTTGCCTGGTATGAACTCTTAAGCAGCAGTTCACATAACCAATGGAAAAAAATAACAACAAGTGTGTTATATCATTTGTATAAAAATGGCAGGATATCGTGGCTGCCAGAAATTACTACGCTCATGGAACAATATGAACGTAGAACAACCGGCAAAGAAGTGGTAACCATAACCTCAACGAGCAAACTTGATACCGCGCTCACCAAAAAAATTATCAACAAACTGTTGCCCGATAAAAAAGTTATTATTACCGAAAAGCTAGATCCATACATACTTGGCGGTGTGAAAGTAGAAACACAAAATCAGCGCTGGAATTTAAATTTAAGATCACAATTAGCATTACTTTTTAAAAAATTATCATGAGACACAGTTGAATAAAAAGCACATCAACTTTTTCAACTCTATCAACTACCTCAACCCGAACTTTATGGACTCAATAATTGAACATCTAAAAAAAGAAATTCAAGGATTTAAAACCCAAATGCAGGAAGAAAAAATTGGGACAGTTATTAGTATTGCTGATGGAATTGCTACTGCAACCGGTTTAGCGGAAATTAAATCATCTGAAATGGTGGAATTTTCGGCCGAAGGCCGACCAGCCTCTGGCTGGGATAACTCCGTATTTGGTGTTGCTTTAAATTTAGAAGAAGGGCAAGTTGGTATAATGGTATTGGGCGATTACTTAGGTATCCATGAAGGAATGAAAGTAAAAACACTAGGAAAAATTCTTGAAGTGCCTGTTGGTGATGAATTAATTGGACGAGTGGTCAATCCGCTTGGCCAGCCAAAAGATGGCAAGCCATTGAATGCTAAAAATACTAACCCAATGGAGCGCATTGCCCCTGGAGTAATTACCCGAAAATCAGTTCACCAGCCAGTTCAAACCGGGTTAAAGTCAATTGACTCAATGGTACCAATTGGTCGCGGCCAAAGAGAACTTATTATTGGCGATAGGCAAACCGGTAAAACAGCAGTTGCTGTTGATACTATTTTAAATCAAAAAGGCCAAAATTTAACCTGCATTTATGTTGCAATCGGCCAAAAAGAATCCAAGGTTGCGCAGCTTGTCGCGCGCCTTGAAAAAGCAGGTGCCATGGATTATACAATCGTGGTTTCGGCAAGCGCCTCTGAATCAGCTGCTTTGAACTATCTAGCTCCTTATGCGGGATGCGCTATAGGTGAATATTTTATGGATAATGGTAAGGACGCGCTTATAATCTATGATGATCTTTCTAAACATGCAGTTGCCTATCGGCAAATCTCTCTTCTCTTGCGACGTCCTCCAGGACGCGAAGCATATCCTGGTGATGTGTTTTATCTTCACTCGCGACTTTTAGAAAGGGCAGCTAAATTAAATGATGACCATGGCGGCGGCTCATTAACAGCTCTACCGATTATTGAGACACAAGGAAATGACGTTTCTGCATATATACCCACAAATGTTATTTCTATAACTGATGGGCAAATTTATCTTGAATCATCGCAGTTTAACAAAGGATTCAGGCCTGCAATTAATGTTGGTTTGTCAGTATCGCGTGTTGGTGGAGCAGCTCAAATTAAAGCAATGAAAAAGGTTGCAGGATCATTAAGATTAGATCTTGCGCAGTTCAGAGAATTAGAAGCATTCACACAGTTTGGATCCGATCTTGACGATGAAACAAAAAAACAATTAAAGCGCGGCAAACGATTGGAAAAACTTTTAATTCAGCCGCAGTATTCCCCGCTCCCTGTGTCTGTTCAAGTAGTTCAAATCTATTCCGCTGTAAATGGATTAATGGATGATATAGAGGTAGACCATGTTTCTGAATTTGCAAAAGGCCTTAGCGAATTTGTAGAACAAAACCAACCAGAATTATTAAAACAGATTGATAAGGATAGTGAGTTTTCGGCCAAAGGCCGACCAGCCTCTGGCTGGAATGAGGACTGGAAAAAGAAAATGGAAAAAACAGTTAAAGATTATAAACGTATTACTAATAAGGATTGGATTATACAAAAAGAGCAATCTAAGGAAGAAAAAAAGTAGCATATGCCAGCAAACACTAAGGAAGTAAAACAACGGCTGCACTCCATTAATAATACTAAAAAAATCACCAAAGCAATGGAAATGGTGGCAGCAGCAAAAATGCGAAAAGCAGTAGAAGCAACTCTTGCAACCCGCACCTACTATTCCTTAACATGGGAAATTGTTGAACGTTTGCTTGATTCTCGGCTATTCTTTGCGGTCTACGACAAAGTAAAACGGTTCTTTGAGCCAATGGAAAAGCCAAAGCATTTTACCTTGATTGTGGTTACCTCTAACCGCGGCCTATGCGGGGCATTTAATTCAAACATAATACGCTTGGTTCTCCCTTTTATACAAGAACATGGGCAAGAAAACGTGAATGTCATCACCCTCGGCACAAGGGGTGCAACGGCAATGAACAGTTTGGGCACAAAAATTAAGCTCGCCTACAAAAAAGATGACGCAGCACTAGATGATACATCAGTTCGAGAAATTGCTGACCACGCGTATCACGCGTTTAGAGACAAAAAAACAGACAAAGTATTAATAGCGTACACTGATTATGAAAGCGCCTTAATGCAAACCGCTCATATAAAGCAGCTATTTCCATTAATTAGGCCGCAAGATCGTGAATTGATTGATAAAGACCTACCCCTTAAAGCGCCAAAAAATCTAGAATACTTATATGAACCAAATAAATACTTAGTACTTGATAATCTAGTTTTAAGAATAGCCCAAGTTGAGCTTTATCAGGCCTTGCTTGAAAGCAATGCCTCTGAACACAGCGCACGTATGGTTGCCATGAAAAGCGCATCAGACGCGGCAGGCGAAATGTCGGATGATCTTACACTATTATTTAATAAAGCGCGCCAAGCAAGCATTACCCAAGAAATAGCAGAAATAAGCGCAGGTACTGCTGCTGTGAGTTAGCGTCATTGCGAGGAGTCCTGTACTCAGGACGACGAAGCAATCCCGTCTATATTTACTGCAATAAATATAGACGGGATTGCCGCGGTCGCGAGTACGCTCCCTCTCAATGACAATAATAATATCAATACAATATGACAGGAAAAATATCACAAATTATAGGCCCAGTTGTAGATGTAGTATTTCCAGAAGAAGAAAAACTTCCTTTTATTTATGATGCCCTAGAACTGACGCATAATGACAAACGGCTTGTATTAGAAACACAGGCGCACGTAGGAAGCAATACTGTGCGGACAATTGCCATGGATTCAACTGATGGA
>CAYOXH010000050.1:0-2638 GCA_964407875.1 uncultured Gammaproteobacteria bacterium | reverse complement strand
ATGGATTACAACGAGGAGTTGTAGTTAAATCCACAGGCAAACCAATTACAGTGCCAGTTGGCAAGGAATCGCTTGGTAGAATTTTTAGCGTGATTGGGAATGTAATTGACGGCAAAGAAGACGTAAAAAACAAAGATCGCTATCCTATCCACAGGCAAGCGCCACTTTATACCGATCAATCCACTGAAGCAGAAATTTTAGAAACTGGCATCAAGGTAATTGACCTTATTTGCCCCTTTGTAAAAGGTGGAAAAGTTGGATTGTTTGGCGGAGCTGGAGTTGGCAAAACCGTGGTTATTCAAGAATTAATTAACAACATTGCAAAAACACATGGTGGATACAGCGTATTTGCTGGTGTTGGCGAACGCACGCGCGAGGGAAATGACTTATACCATGAAATGAAAGAGGCAGGAGTTTTAGACAAAGTAGCCATGGTCTTCGGGCAAATGAATGAGCCCCCAGGGGCCCGCATGCGCGTAGGTCTAAGCGGGTTAACTATGGCAGAATATTTCCGCGATAAAGAAGGCCAAGATGTATTATTTTTTATGGACAATGTTTTTAGATTTACACAAGCAGGGAGCGAAGTATCAGCTTTACTTGGCAGAATTCCTTCTGCTGTTGGATATCAGCCAACCTTATCTAATGAAATGGGGTCAATGCAAGAACGCATTACCTCTACAAAAGAGGGATCCATTACCTCGGTCCAGGCTGTATATGTGCCAGCTGATGACTTAACTGACCCTGCTCCAGCAACTACTTTCAGCCACTTGGATTCCACGGTTGTATTAAATCGATCATTAGCAGAGCTTGGAATTTACCCAGCTGTTGACCCTTTGGATTCTACATCAACAATTTTAACTCCAGAAATAGTTGGCGAAGAACATTATAGAGTTGCACGCGAAGTTCAAAAAATCTTGCAGCGCTATAAGGATTTGCAAGACATTATAGCAATCTTGGGTATGGAAGAACTTTCTGAAGAAGATAAAATAACAGTAAGCCGGGCAAGAAAAATACAAAGGTTTCTTTCGCAGCCCTTTTCTGTAGCAGAAGTATTTACAGGTTCAGCTGGAGAGCAGGTAAAGCTAATTGATACTATTAAAGGATTTAGCGAAATTATAGATGGAAAACACGATGACAAGAATGAACAAGTATTTTACATGAAAGGTGATATTAGTAAGGTATAGTAGTTAGTAGTTAGTTGACACATGAACTCTCTTAACTTAAAACTTATCACCCCGCATGGCACCATACTTGATGAAGAAATTAACCAGGCAACCATGAATACAGAGGCAGGTGAAATTACTGTTCTTGCAAACCACACGCCTTTGGTATCTGTTTTGCGCGCCGGGACATTACTCGCAAAAAAGGATGGAAAAAATATGCCTTTAGCTGTGGCCGGAGGTATTATTCAATTTTTTAAAAACAAGCTCATAATATTAACTGATACTGCAGAGCATGCGAGTGGAATTGATCTTGAGCGCGCGCAGCAAAAAGCAGCTAAACTCGCGCGTGAGCTTGGCCAAAAAGAAAAAATGAATTTAACTACATACAAAACATTACAGCGCCAGCTAGAGCGCGAGCAGGCAAGAATCGGCGTAGCTAAAAAATGGCGAAAATAAACCCGCGTCATCCTGAGCGAAACGAGCGCCGTACTCGGTGCGAGTGAAGTCGAAGGATCTCGTGAATATTTACTGCAGTAAATAACGATGGGATCCCTCGACTCCGTTCCATGCTGAGTACAGCATGTCACTCCGCTCGGGATGACGACTATTAAAACATGCATCCTTACTTACAAACAATACTCGCGGCAATGACGCCAATCGGCGAATTGCGATTATCAATTCCACTCGCATTAACTGCGTTTGACCTTACTGTTGTTGAGGCGTATATCATATCTGTAGTCGGGAATCTAATCCCTCCTATTTTTTTATTGCTATTCCTTGAAGCAGTATCAAAATTCTTAAGCAAGCACTCTGTACTGTTTAAAAAATTCTTTGAATGGTTTTTTAATAGAACCAGACGCAATGTTGCTGGCAAATATAAAAAATATGGGTATTTTGCACTGGTGATTCTTGTAGCTATTCCTTTGCCAATTACAGGAGCATGGACTGGCTCAGCTGCCGCATATCTATTAGGAATTCCTTTTTGGCGAGCTTACAGTTTAATTGCTCTTGGTGTAGCAATTGCTGGAATTATTGTAACCCTCGCAAGTTTAGGAATAATCACATTAATTTAAAAACTCAAATATCAAAAGAACCCCGCCCAAAAGGTGGGGCTCTTATTTATTAGAATAATTTAACGCTTGCTTAATTCACCAGCAAGAATGAACGCGCCAAATGCTACAAACACAACTGCCCAAATAGGGAAGTCAGCGTCAATCCATCCTACTTGCTTTGCATATAGGAAAATACCAACTACCACTAAAAACAATCCAAATGTAAGGCGCATTGAATGCGCAAAAAGAGTTTTTTCTTTGGCCATATTTGTTTTTATATTTATTTAATTAATGTGAACACGACTTATCCACAAGTATATATATTATAACACAAAAAAAGAATCATCGCGAATATGAGTTTCACCACGTCATCCTGAGCGGAACGAACCAATGTACTCATTGGTGAGTGGAGTCGAAGGATCC
>CAYOXH010000049.1:0-6675 GCA_964407875.1 uncultured Gammaproteobacteria bacterium | reverse complement strand
TGTTCTGGCAGAACAAAACTAGTATCCATTGCCGTGCTTCCCCCTTCCCAATTAAACCTGTACATAACATCCATAAACCATTCCTTGTTTGGATTATAGACAACTGCTATAAAATCTGCAAATTTTGGGTTGAGTGATGATTCAGATGCGCTTGCAACCGAAAACGTATCTCTTATAACTAACGGCTTTGGCGCTTGGGAAGCATGAATTTCAGAAACCTCTGTTCTTTGGCGCACTAATTCCTCATAAACAACGCTTTGATCTGGCGTCAAAAAAACAATATTTACCATACTATATGATACATACAGCCAAAAAGGAATATTAAGAAGAATCAGCCCTCCAATCAAGGCCTTATAAAACTGATACTTATGTTCTGTATACCAATACCCAAGCTTTAGCCATCTATTTATACCTGGATCATTGTATTGCTGAATAACCATATTCAAAATAACCAAATTCCAATTTCCAATAACCAAGCAAATTTCAAGCTCCAAATTCCAATTTCCAAATGTTATCTTAATTTGGTTATTGGAAATTGGTGGTTGGTTATTTCGTGACAATTATATCATATTTCATAGAATTCGACTATTGTGGTATACTGATAATGTAAATTAATTACAATCCTATGCCTCCAATAGATACATCTTTAGATCTCCTTTATATTGCCCTTGCAGTTGTTGTGGTTGTTGTGGGATTTTTTGTTGCGTGGTCTTTGTATTATTTAGTAATGACCCTTCAGGATACGCGCATAGTGACAAGAGACATTCGCAAACGCGTTGAAGCGTTTTGGGAAGTTATTGAACTCTTGCGCGATAAACTCCAAGTAGGCGGAGCAGTATTTAAACTAGCAGCAACTGGGATTAAGGAACTTGCCGAACATGTTCGCGCTTATTCCGAAGGTGAAAAAAAGACAAAAAAATCTAAAAAGAAAAAGAAAGATGATGAAGAATAATTTAATCTAAAATCAACGGCTCAACCACATTGAGCCGTTGATTTTTATATACAATGGACGCACTCCATTTGATTTGATAGTATAAAAAAACAATATGCCTTTCATCCACCTGCACTCACATTCCCACTATTCCCTATTAGACGGTCTGCCTAAGATCGACGAGATGATTAAGCACGCAAAGGAACTTGGTTCCCCTGCTTTGGCTTTAACTGACCATGGTGTTATGTATGGTTGTTTAGAATTTTATCAAAAAGCAAAAAAAGCTGGCATAAAACCAATTATTGGAATGGAGGGCTACCTTGCCCATGGATCTAGGAAAGATAGAAAACCAAATGAAAAGCCGTATCATCAAATTTTGATTGCGAAAAATCTAGAGGGATACAAAAACTTAATGGCCCTCTCGTCTCTTGCTCATTTAGATGGGTTCTATTATAAGCCAAGGATGGATAAAGAAATCTTAGAAAAATATTCAGAAGGTTTAATTGCAACCACTAGTTGCCTGCAGGGCGAAGTAGCGCAAACAATTGTAAATGGAAATACAGATAAAGCAATCGAAAAAATAAAACAGTTTCAGCAGATTTTTGGAAAAGATAATTTTTATTTAGAGGTGCAGCCGCACCCAGAAATTGAGGACCAGGTTAAACTCAATAAAATTCTGTTAGAAATCGCGAAAGAATATCAGATTCCAACTATTGCGACTAATGACTCGCATTACCTAAAGCCAAGTGACGCAGAAGCGCAGGATATTTTGGTATGCGTCCAAACCGGGAAAACAGTACAAGACACTAATCGCCTTAAAATGACAGATGTTGATTTATCAATGAAAACAGAGGAAGAAATGCGAAAACAGTTCCCAGATAATCCAGAAGTTATTAAGGAAACAGAAAAACTGGCAAATAAATGCAATGTAGAGCTTGAGCTTGGTGATTTTCATTTTCCAAAATTTGAACCCCCAGAAGGATTTACAGCAGACGAATACTTAAAAGACCTAGCTTATAAAGGGTTAAAAGAAAAATGTCCAGACCCATGCCCAGAAGGATACAAAGAGCGTATTGATTATGAGTTAGAAGTTATTACAACAAAAAAGTATGCTACTTATTTTTTAATTTTTGCTGATTTTGCGAATTGGTCCCGTGGCAATGGCATTGTAACAACAGTCCGCGGAAGCGCAGCTGGCTCATTAGTATCATATGTAACTGGAATCACGACCGTTGACCCAATGACTTTTCATCTGCCTTTTGAAAGGTTCTTAAATCCCATGAGGCCAAGCGCGCCTGATATTGATATGGATTTTGCTGATAACAGAAGAAGCGAAGTATTAGATTATGTGCGTGAAAAATATGGAAAAGATAAAGTCGCCCAAATTTGCACGTTCGGAACTATGCAGGCGCGCGGAAGCGTGCGTGACGTAGGGCGCGCGCTTGGATACCCTTATTCATTTTGCGATAGAATATCAAAATTGATTCCACCAGGTAAACAAGGTTTTCCAATGACAATCGCAAAAGCGCTTCAAGAGTCATCAGACCTTGCGAATGTGGCTAAAACAGAACCAGAAGTACGGCGACTTTTAGAAGTAGCGCAAAAACTAGAGGGCTCAGCAAGGCATCCCTCGGTACATGCTGCGGGCGTTGTAATTGCTCCAACCGAACTAACGGATTTCACTCCCCTTCAAAAAGAAACAGGAGAAGGCGAAAATATTATCACGCAATATGAAATGAATTCTGTTGAAGAGACAGGATTAGTTAAAATGGATTTTTTGGGGATCAGGAACTTGTCTATTTTGGGTAATGCGGTTCATCTAGTAAAAAAAATCAAAAATATTGATATTGATATTAATGATCTTCCTTTTGATGATAAAAAAACATTTGAACTTTTGGCAAAAGGCCAAACAATGGGAATGTTCCAGCTCGGTGGAAGCGGTATGACAAGATATTTAGTTGAACTAAAGCCAACAAAAATTACAGATATTATGGCAATGGTTGCCTTGTTCCGCCCGGGGCCAATGGAATCAATTCCAGAATTTATTGATAGAAAGCGCAACCCAGAAAAAATTACACATCTAGATCCTCGTCTTAAGACAATTCTAAAGGATTCCTATGGAATTATAACCTATCAGGACGACATACTTTATATTTCAATTGAAATTGCGGGATACAATTGGGAAGAAGCAGATAAGCTGCGTAAGGCAATGGGCAAAAAAATACCAGAGGAAATGGCAGCGCAAAAAGATAAATTCATAAAAGGGTGTATTGAGCATGGAGACCTAAATGACGATAAAGCGCAAAGATTATGGAAACGCATAGAGCCCTTTGCGGCCTACGGATTCAACAAAGCGCATGCTGCCTCATATGGAATTGTTTCCTATCAAACAGCGTACATGAAAGCGCATTTCCCTGCGGAATTTATGGCGGCTTTAATGACCGCGGAATCTGATGACATAGAAAAAGTCGCAGAAGCAGTAGAAGAGTGCAAAGCAATGGGCATGAAAGTTCTAGCGCCAGATGTTAATGAAAGTTTTGCTGATTTTACTGTTATAGATGATACAACTATTAGGTTCGGCTTAAGCGCTATTAAGAACATTGGCTCTAATATTGTGCAAGCAATTATTGACGAACGCAAAGCCCAGGGAAAATTTACTGATATTACTAATTTCCTAGAAAGGATTACAGATAAAGACCTTAACAGGAAGTCAGTTGAAAGTTTTATAAAGTCAGGGGGGTTGGATTGCGTAGGTAATCGGCATACCTTATTCCAAAACATAGAAAAACTCTTAAGTTACGCCAAAGAGGCGCATGACGCAGCAAGCCGCAACCAATCCAGCTTGTTCGGAGAATCAGGAGATGCATCACAAGAACTTCGCCTGGACCCTGCCCCAGCAAATGAAGAAGAATCCTTAAATTGGGAAAAAGAACTTTTAGGGCTTTACATATCCGGACATCCGCTTGATAAATATCGCAAGGCCTTAGAAGCCGGCACAACTCAAATCAACACTTTAACTAAAGCGAAAACAAGCATCACTTTGTATTCCCTTATAAAAGAAGTAAAAGAAATCACAACCAAGCGAGGCGATTTAATGGCATTTGTTATTTTAGAGGATTTAACCGGAACAATTGAAGCAATTGTATTCCCAAATACCTATAAAGACCAAAGAGAGGCGATCCAAGTTAACAAGCTAGCGCAAATCTCGGGCAAAACAGAAGAACGGAACGGAGCAATGCAAATTATTTGTGAATCTATTAAACCGTTTGAGTCCAACTCAATCCAAGGCCATACTTTGCCTGCTAAAGAAAAAATTATCCAGCCAAAAAAAGAAATCTACGCGTCTAAATTAGAGCTGTTTATAGATGCCAAAACACCGCAAACACAACTTGCGAAACTAAAAAAAATATTGTACAATACTCAAGGTAAAACACCGGTTGTACTGCATATAAATGGAACAAAAAAAATGCGCCTGCCGATTAGCGTTGACATACAAAATGGGCTTGTGGATCAACTGAAAGAAATAGTAGGAGAGGAGGAAGTAAAACTAGTATCATAAATATAATACGTCATCCTGGGCCGAGTGACGAGCCGTACTCGGTGAGGAACGAAGTCGAAGGATCCCGTCGTAATTTACTGCAGTAATTATCCACGGGATCCTTCACTTCGCAGTGAACCATTCGCTAACGCTCAGGTTCACTGCTCGTTCAGGATGACGTGGAGAACTTATGGCCATGGACATTGTTAAAAAAACGCAGAAAAAGGTAGAAAAATCTAAAAAGAAACTAGCCAAAACTATTGAACTCAAGTCATACAAAAAACTTGCGGTTAATTTTTTGATTCTATCAATCAACCTTATTATCATTATTATCTATTTTTCATTTTCACAGGCAATTGTAGTTATTATCCCATCAAAAAATGAAATCTCTCACAACATAGAACTGCCTATTGTAACAGATGGTGATGCTGAAAATGATGATTCAGGCCTTTCAATTCCAGGCCAAATTGCGGAAATAGAAGTATCTGTATCAGAAACATTTACCATTGATTCAACAACAGAAGTTCCATCAACCGCAGAAGGCACTCTTACCATCCTTAACACTACAAAAGATAGAACGCAGACATTTGTAAAAAATACTCGATTTGTAAACGAAGAAGGAGTAGAGTTAAAAATTAAAAGCAAAGTTGACCTTGCGCCTGGCAAAAGCATAACAACAGCCGCATACGCGTCGCTAGAAGGAGACCAAGGCAATGTTTCAGAAGGCAGGTTCCAGGTTGCGGCGCTCCCCTACCTTAAAGATAGCATCTACGCAGAACCTGTAGAACCATTTACAGGGGGCACTATTAACATAAAAGCAGTAACCATTGATGCGTATAATTCCGCAAAGGATGAAGTAGAAAATAAACTTAGTGACAAGGCCTGGGAAATGCTCTCAGAAGCATATTCTGATTTAGGACAGCGCGAGAATATGACACTAGAGGTGGCCGAGCTTCAGTCCTCTGCAAACCCAGGGGACAAAAATATTGAAGAATTCATAATAAATGCCGAAGCAATTGCAAGTGTGTTTTCGTATAACGAAAAGCGAGCAAAAGAAATTATTAAGCAGCAGATCATAAAACGCATTCCAGCAGACATGGTGCTTGTAAATTTTATCGAAGATAGTTATACAGTAGAATTCAATCCAGAACAAAAAATTGTAACCGCTTCAATAGACGCAAAAACTCAGCCAAAAATTTCTGAATTCGCGCTTAATAAGGAGGACATCATCGGCATGAACCAAGAAGAAGTTCGCGAACATTTTACAAAAATCACAGGCATAGAAGATGTTGAAATCAAATTCTCCCCTTTCTGGGTCCGCTCTGTCCCTAATTTGAAAGATCACGTGGACATCGAGATTAAGAAATGATATAATACCATTTACTATGCCAGAACAAACAAATATATTAGATGCCATTCGCACTGTGGTTCAAGAAGAAAATAGACCTATGGAAAAACGTCTTGAGAAAAAAATTACCGAGTTTAAAGATGAAACATTAAACCATGTAGATGCAGTAATGAAAGAAGTGGTAACCACGCGAGAGGAACAAGCAGCAATTGGTCACAGGGTCGATAACCATGAGGAACGCATTACTACATTAGAGGGTGGTATGAATACCGCAAAATCAACTGTTTAAAAAGCTCGTTCCAAGATTATATGACATACTATTATCATTGATCATGGAGCGAGTTTTTTAAACATAATCATATGTCAACTCCAATAGAAACAATCCGCCACTCAACTGCCCACTTAATGGCAGCAGCCATACAAGCCATTTATCCAAAGGCCAAATTTGGTGTTGGCCCTGTTGTTGAGGATGGGTTTTATTATGATATAGAATTGGACGAACAACTAGCTCCAGAGGATTTGAAAAAAATTGAAAAAGAAATGAAGAATCTGCAGAAACAAGATCTGAAGTTCGAAAAAGAAGAAATGAAAATTGACAACGCAATCAAACTTTTCAAAAAACTTGACCAGACCTACAAAGTCGAACTCCTAAAGGATTTAAAAAAACATGGCACAACTTCCGCATCCGAAATTTACGGACAAGACGCGAACAGCAAAAATCTCGAAACTCGCCAGCCAGAGGCTGGTCAGCCTTTGGCTGATAACTCGAAACTCGTAACTCTATATACAACTGGCGATTTTGTGGACCTTTGCCGAGGTCCGCATGTTAAATCAACCAAAGAAATAAAGACATTTAAA
>CAYOXH010000048.1:0-7026 GCA_964407875.1 uncultured Gammaproteobacteria bacterium | reverse complement strand
GTTTTGGTTGGATAGAATATCGGTCTGGATTTTTTAAAAAAATACTAATCCGAACGCGTGAAATACTAAGCTACAGGCGGTATCTTATCGACTCAAGCCAATCCACCTATTATAAAAATAGAAGCAAGCATTATACTCCACCACTATTCCAAAAACTCTTAAAATCCAAGTTGTTTGAAAAAGCAGTTGCAAGCAAAGCAGCCTATTACCTCCTACATGCAATCGAACTTCTAGCGCCTACAGAAAAAAAAATCATTAAATCAATACAAAAGTACAACCTAGATGTAATTCTAGTGTCACCTGGAAACCTTCGGTTCCCAGAGGATATTGAATATATAAAGGCCGCCAAAAAGCTCAATATACCTTCAGTAATTCAAACACTTTCTTGGGATAATTTGACAACTAAAGGAATTTTCCACGAAACTCCAGATCGCTTGCTTGTGTGGAACAAAACGCAAGTTCAAGAAGCAATAAAATTTCAACGCATTCCACCGGAGCTAATTAGGATAACTGGAGCCCAACAATTTGATGAGTGGTTTTCTGGCCTTGAGCCGTCAAAGAGCAAAGAAGCATTTTGTAGTGAACATAATATAAATCCAAACAGCCCGCTATTGGTCTATTTAGGATCTTCTTTTCACATGGCTGGAGATGAAACATGGCTTATAAAATCGCTAAGAAAGGCGCTAGATGCATCTAGCAACGAACAATTACAAAACACACACATCATTGTGCGGCCACACCCCTCCAACGCAAAAATTTACAAAAATATTGAAACAGAAAAAGTAAGTGTTTTTCCAAAAGAAGGATCTGTCTCTGAATCACCCCAAGCGCGCCAATTATTCTATGACATGCTCTATTATTCATTTGCAACAATTGGAATTAACACAACAGCTCAATTGGACTCAATTATTGTTGATAAACCAACAATGGCATATATAAACGAAAAGTACGACAAAACACAAAGAGATACTCTACACTTTCAACAGATATACAGTAGAAAAGCGCTTACTGGCGTCTCTAACTCAAAAGAGTTTCTTTCTTTTGTGGGCGCTATCTTGCGCGGAGAGGATAAAAATAAACAAGAGCGTAAAGCAATCGTAGAAAACCTTGTGCGCCCTAATGGTGTTGGTAAAACTGTCGGCAATATTGCCGCGCATGAAATAGAAAAATTGGTTACATGACACGTGCCTATCAAATTTTCTAATTCAATCTCATCAATACCTGCATCATGCTTAAAATGCTTTGGAGCATCAATATGAGTTCCTGTGTGGCTGCCAATAGTAATATCAGACACAGTTGCCTCCCCTGCTCTGCGCTCAATTCTTTTGAATCCATCTTCCCCTGGCCAGCTCACTAAATCATTATGTAATGGAGTTGTAATATCATAGTATTTAGACATGAATTATAGTATAGCATATTTACAAAATCACTAAAATTAGGTAAGATTCTTATTACTTTATCTGAATAAAACATGGTCAAAATACAGCTAAAATACACATTATTATTCACTAAATAGGCAAAGAACAATCAAATGGGAATACAAAAAAAGGTTATTAATATTGCAGTAATTGGCGCTGGAAAAATGCCAAATGCAGTACATTTTCCAATTTTAAAATATCTCAAAGATCAGGGAGTATATAATTTATCTATGTTGTGCGACATTAACATAGATGCCGCAAAAGCGTCAGCTGATACTTTTGGTTTTGATAATTATGATAGCGATGTTAATAAAATTTTCAATGACGAAAAAATTGATGCTGTTTATATTTTTATTAATGCTCAAATGCATTATGAATATGCAAAAAAAGCGCTGCAATCCAATAAACATGTTTTTGTTGAAAAACCTCCAGCTAGCACATCTTTGCAGGCATTAGAGATAAAAAAACTTTCAAATAAAAACAAATTAGTATCAGTAGTAGGATTTAACCGCAGATTTCAAAAAAATATCAATATTATTAAATCAGAAATCGAAAAAAATTCAAGAATCTATAGTATGGAAGCGGTATTTAGCAAACCTTATATAAATAGCGAGGTAAGTTATGGCGCAAACTCGTGGATTGGAGTAAATGCTATACATTCTATAGATTTGTTATGTTATTTAATGAATAAACCGCCTTCAGAAATATATAATGCTAATAATATTTCAACTGGACATGTCCCCCAAAATTTCTCTGTTCTTTTAAAATGGGATAATGGCTCGCACGCGGTATTTTCATCAAACAATACTTCTGCAAAAAGCGAAGAAAGATATAATATATATAGCCTAGATGCTTCATATTACTGTATTGGATCAGAAAGTACGGATAAATATTCTAATCACAAACTAGAAAAAAATGAATATGATTCTACTCCAGAAAACAGGGGTTTTTATGGAGAGCATTTAGAATTTATAAAAGCTATCCGCGGCAATAAAAATCCGCGCAATGATATAAAACATGGAATAATTACAATGCGATTAATAGAACTAATAGACCAGTCCTATTCAGGAAAAATAGATTGGAGTGATTATATTTATAATACTGATGCTGTTGAATCTGCGCATTCAAATAACTTGCCATTAGAAAAAAAGCCAAACTTAAATAATACCGAATTAAAATCGATTTTAATTTTATGTCCAGGAAAGATGGTAAATTCACTTTCAAATTTAGCAAAAAAATATAAAATTATTTACGAAGAAACGCTTGATAAGTTATCAAAAAAAGAAAAAAATGATATAATTGGTATTATTATTGGAAAAGGAGGTAGTGACATAGAAATCGATTCAAAATTTTTAGATCAATTGCCGTCTTTAAGAGTAATGGGTGTTTCTTATGTATCTGTAAAAAACAAATTTTTTGATCCAGAATATATTATTGTAAATAAAAAAATACCTATCATCAATATGTCTGATGGTGTAGCAAATTCTGTGGCTGAATTCACTCTTATGCAGGCAATATTAGGAATACGGAACGCGTCAAGGTCTCACGAAACAGTGCGTAATGGCGGATGGGGAATATTAAACAACAATGACTTTAGCACTAGAACAGTTAATAATTTAAGAAAAATATACAGTAAATACTTAATTAAGTATACAAAATTTATAGTGTCTCCAGTCTGGAAAAAATTAAAGCCGAAAATTCACGAAAATAGGATTGTTGGGGTTACATATAAAGCAAGAGGCGGAAGAGATAATTTTTATGGATCATCAATCGGCATCATAGGATACAGCGCGATTTCAAAAAAACTTATACAATTATTAAAGCCATTTAACTGTGAAATAAAAGTATATTCAGATTATCTTACAGATGAGGAGGCAAATAAAAATAATATCCAAAAAGCAACAATGTCCGAAGCTATTAATTCCCAAATAGTTACCATACATAGGGGCTTATCGGACAGAACAAAAAAAAGCTTTGGGAAATCAGAAATTAACGCTTTAAGGCCTGGTACTGTATTGATTAACACGTCCAGAGGTGAAATAATTGATACAGAAGCGCTTATTGATCGATTGCTTAAAAAAAATATTTTTGCCTGCTTAGATGTATTTGAAGAAGAGCCATTGCCCAAAAAGCACTTATTAAGAAAACTGCCTAATGTATTTCTATCTTCACATATTTCTGGTTCTACTGATGCAACTTACGAAGAAGCAAATAACGCAATAGTAGAAAAAATTATTAAATTTCTTGATGGAGAGCATGTGGACTCAATAATCGATTCAAAACAAAAATTAGACAACATGACATAATGCATTAATTTCTTACACATGAAAAAACCATTAAAAAATAGCACTATTTTAGTCACCGGCTCTGCTGGATTTATAGGGTTCCATGTTAGCCGAGCTCTCCTTGAACGCGGAGATAATGTTATTGGTGTTGATAATTTTAATGATTATTATGATATTGGTCTAAAGGAAGATAGAAATAAAATTCTAGAGACACACAAAGCATATCGTGTATACCATAGTGATATTAGGAACAAAGGGCCATTAGAAAAAATTATTGCAAAGGAGAAACCTGATATTATATGCCACCTCGCAGCTCAAGCTGGCGCTAGATACTCACTTGAACATCCTGGCGAATATGTACAAAGCAATATAGAAGGAACCGTAAACATTTTTGAGGCAGCCCGCAGCCACAAAATTAAAGACGTTATCTATGCCTCAAGTTCATCGGTATATGGCAAAAACCCGGTTCCGTGGTCTGAAAAGCAACAAGTAAATGAACCAATAAATCCTTATGGCGCAAGTAAACGGGCTACTGAACTACTTGCATACACATACAACCATCTTTATGGCATTAATATGGTTGGTTTACGCTTCTTTACCGTATATGGGCCATGGGGCAGGCCAGACATGGCCTACTTTAAATGGGCGAACAAAATTACTAACAACGAAGCAATTGACGTGTATAATAATGGAAAGATGAGACGGGATTTTACGTATGTAGATGATATTGTAAGTGGCACCATAGCTGCAATTGATAACCCTAAACCCTATGAGCTGTATAATCTTGGCAACCACAAAAGCGAACAACTTGGCACCATGATACAATTGATCGAGGACGGCCTTGAAAAAAAGGCCAAAAAAAATCTTCTGCCAATGCAGAAGGGAGATTTCTTAGAAAACTTTGCTGATATAGATAAAGCAAAAAACGATTTAGGATTTGAGCCAACAACTACGCTTGATGTAGGTATTGCAAAATTTATTGAGTGGTATAAAGAATACTACAAAATTTAGATAAAGGATTTTTCTTTGAGGTGTTGGTAAATCTGCTCAACCCCCTCTTCTATAGTGCATTGATCTGTCTTTACCTCGATCTCGGGGCTGTCCGGGGCCTCGTATGGGTCATTGATTCCAGTAAAATTCTGGATCTCCCCTTGTCTGGCCTTTTTATACATTCCTTTGACATCCCGCCTCTCGCACTCTTCTAAAGCGCAATTAACATGAACCTCAATAAAGTTACTAACCTCGTCGCGAGCCATGTCGCGGTGTTTTTTATATGGAGAAATAAAAGATACCAAAGTAATAACATTGTTCCTTGCAAGCAGTTTTGCGACAAATGTTACTCTCTCGATATTAGTATCCCTGTCTTCTTTTGAAAAACCTAGATCTTTTGTAAGCGATTGGCGAACAACATCTCTGTCTAATCTTTCGACAGATAATCCTTCTTTTAAAAGCCGCTCTTCTAATGCAACTGCTAATGTTGTTTTTCCTGCGCCACTTAACCCCGTAAACCAAACAACTGTTCCAGATTTTTTTTCTTTTACAAAAACCTCTTCATCGCTTTTAATAGCATTAGTAATAATTTCAGAAATTTCAGGGCGCATAAACCATTCTGGAGGAGTTTGGCCGCGCTCAAACATCTCCCGCGCTTGTGTCCCGCTAATATTCAACTTATCCTCTTCACTATAAAGAGGCGCGTCCTTTTCGTGCACATGCTCTTTGTGCTCCTTAGAATAAAATACATTATCAAAGGCGCATATTTTTCACTACTGAATCAAGGTCAGGCCCATTAAAAAAACCAGTAACAGGAGCATACGCGCCAGTTGCTATATTAATAATATCCCGCTTTATACCGTCATCAATAGTAAAAATGTATGGAGAATTATACATGTGTTTCAATAAAGTGTACTATGCGTTCACCTGTTTTTCCATCCTTTTTGTAATAATATTGTTCTAGCATATTTGAGCGTGCTGCGCGATCTTGCGCTGGGTTAAGAAGATAACCTTTTAGTAGTTTAATTAACTCTGTTGGAGATTCTGCAAAACGCACTGCATTCATATCTATAATATCAGCAAAAACTTTTAATTCATGATGCCTGTGGGTTATTCTGCTTTCTTTGTCATACCCATCAAATCCAATCCATATCGATGGAGTGTCAAAAATAGCTGATTCACAATTAAACGTAGATGCAATGCTTGTTGTAACGTCGCTATGATAAAGCAGATTAGCGACATGCTCATAATCTCCTCCTAAATCAGCTTGTTCCCATAAAACAGAATCAAGTAATTTTCCGTATTGCTTTATATCATGTCCAGGATCAAAACGGACAAACAGCTGTGCATCTACTAATTCTCCTTTTTCTATAGCTGTTAAAATCTCCTTAATTATCACGTCATTATAGGGATACATTGTGGAAACTTTTGCAGCATACGTAATGAGCTTTTTGCTAGGATCAGCGTGTATTTGTTTTAAAAACTCCTCTCTTGATTTCGGCTTAAATTCTTTGAAAAAATAATCATACCTTAAAGCGCCAGTAACTGTCAACTGGTTTTTGGGTATGTTGTGCAACCTAATAAACTCCTGTTTTAATGACTCTCCAAAAACAGCCCATTTGCTTGTTTCACGCGGCTTGCTAAAATATCTCAATTGCGGAGCATCAATGTTGCTATCTATATTAATGGACAATATTCCGTACTTTTTACATGCAAGCAAAAATGCTTTTTCATTACCTGCGGTAGTAACTAAAACAGCGTTTGGATGGTATGTCGCAATTAAATCTTCTGCGCATTGTGCTGATATAAAAATATTCTCTAGCCAATCCCAAAACCCTTCATTATGAGGCAATATGGATAATATAATTTTACGTATTAAAACTTTCACGCGAGTTAGAATTGTCTTAGTATCTTTAATGCCTTTGGTAATCCCTGAATGCGTCATAATAGCAAACTGAATGTCTGGATGTTTGCTCTGAAAGGCCTGCTCCCTCCAAAAACTAAGCATTTGGGAGATACGCCCCATTTCGATTAAAGGTTCGAAAAATATATTTGGCCCTTTAAACTCTTCTACAAAATTCTTATCTCCGCCAAACTCAGACACAATTACTATGCGATAATTTTTTGCTTTAAGTATCTTAAACAAATCAGTGCGCAAAACAGCGTTGATTCTGTGAGGATTTCTGATAATGAAGAAGATTGTTTTCATAATTACACAACGTCATCCCGAGCGAAGCCGATGTACTCATCGGCGTAGTCGAGGGATCTCGTCTTTATTTACTGCAATAATTATTCACGAGATCCTTCGACTCCACTCCCGCCGAGTACGGCGC
>CAYOXH010000047.1:0-7037 GCA_964407875.1 uncultured Gammaproteobacteria bacterium | reverse complement strand
AAGAGAAAGAAAAAGATTCAAAAGAAGATAAGTCCTCCTCCGCCGAAGCTTCGGAGGATAAAAAAGAAAAGCACGAAATAAAATCTGATACTGCGCATAGGATATTTTTAAAACCACTAGTTTCGGAAAAAACCGCTCAACTTGGTTCAGGTGATATATATGCGTTTGTGGTTTCAAGAGACACTAACAAAATAGAGATTAAAAGATCATTTTTTGAGATGTATAATATTAAGCCAATTTCAGTCAGAATTATTAACATGCCTCAAAGGCGAAAAAGGTTTGGCAAGAATTTTGGAACACAGTCAGCATGGAAAAAAGCATATGTACGCGTTCCAAAAGGAAGTAATATAAGTATTTACGAAGGCGTGTAAAACAATATGTCAATAAAGCGATACAAACCAACAACTCCAGGAAGGCGCGGTGCGTCTGTGTTAAAGCATGATGCAGAAGGTGTGCAAGCAGTGGTAGGTTCTTTGAGTTCCCCATTAAAAAGCCAAGCAGGCCGAAACAATATGGGGCGCATTACTGTTAGGCATCAGGGCTCTGGGAATAAGCGAATGTATCGCATAGTAGATTTTTCAAATCCTATCGAAGATAAAAAAGCAAAAGTAATTGGAATTCAGTATGACCCTAACAGAACCGCGGCTATTGCGCTATTAGAGTATGAAGATGATAAAAAAGCATATACTTTGGCTGTAAAGGGCATGCATGTTGATGATGTTGTTGAAACAACTCGAGAGCGCGCGCTTGATATAAAACCAGGGAACAGAATGTGCATTAAATATATTCCAGCGGGTATTTTGGTTAGCAATATAGAATTAGAGCCAGGCAAACGCGCAAAGGTTGTCCGAAGCGCAGGTTCAAGCGCGGTGGTGTTATCTATTGAAGATAATTTTGTTTCTGTTAAAATGCCTTCTAGTGAAATCCGCAAGTTTAGAGGTGATTGCCTTGCAACAGTTGGGCAAGTGGGAAATGAGGAATGGTCTTTGGTTCGCCATGGTAAAGCAGGCAGAATGCGCAGACGAGGAATTAGGCCTACTGTTCGAGGTAAGGTAATGAATCCAGTGGATCACCCGCATGGCGGTGGAGAAGGAAGTAATCCGATTGGTTTAAAACATCCAAAAACCCCATGGGGAAAACCCGCTTTAGGCGTGCCAACTCGTAGAGCGCACAAGTCAAGCGATACATTAATTGTTAGACGAAGAAAGAGAAAGAAATAATTATGTCTAGATCAACAAAAAAAGGACCATATATAGATGAACGATTGCTCAAAAAAGTGAGCAATATTAAACGTGGAGATAAGACAGTAATTAAAACATGGTCTCGAAATGCCACTATTACGCCAGAAATGGTTGGATTCAATTTTGGAGTACACAACGGGAAAGATCATATTAATGTATTTGTTGTAGAGGATATGGTTGGCCATAAATTAGGCGAGTTTGCATTAACGCGGAAATTTGTCCGCCATGGCGGTAGATTACAAAAAGAGCAAGAACAAGAGCAATCACAAGCAGCCCCAGCGCCCGCAACAAGCGAAGACAAAGGCGACAAATCTAAAGAATAGTATATGAATTATATTTATGGAAGTTAAGGCAATAACAAAATACTTAAGGATTTCACCGCGTAAAGCACGGTTGGTTGTTGGTTTAATACGAAATTCTGATATTGCAACAGCGCGAGAGCAATTGCGCGTATTACCAAAACAAGCATCGCATGATGTGCTTAAAGTGCTTAATTCTGCGGTAGCAAACGCGGAAAATAATAATAAGCTTAAAGCAGATGATTTAGTTGTAACACAGGCATATGTTGATGAAGGTCCTACTCTTAAGCGATGGCGGCCTCGTGCGTTTGGCAGAGCAGCTCAGATTAGGAAACGTACTAGTCATATTACGATTGTGGTTTCCGATAAAGCAGAGAATAAAGAAGAAGTTAAGAAAGATACAAGACACAAGAAACAAGATACAAACAAGATACAAGACACAAATTCAAAAGATAAGAAAAACGATTCAAAAAAAGAAGGCAATAAGTCAGATAAAAAAGATAACAAGTAAATGTTTAGAAATTTATAATAATATGGGTCAAAAGATTCATCCAACAAATTTTCGATTAGGAGTAATTGAAACATGGAAATCAAAATGGTTTTCTCCTTTAAGGTCGTATAGGCATTCTTTGCGCGAAGATGTTTTAATTCGTGAATTTGTTTCTAAAAAATTAGCAGAAGCTCGTGTAGAAAAGATAGAAATAGAGCGGCCAAGCAAGGTTGATGAAATTATTGTTAATATCCACACAGCTAAGCCAGGTATGGTTATTGGCAGGGGCGGAGCTGGAATTGAGGAACTAAAAGCAGCAATTGAAAAAGAAGTATTAAAAAATCAAATAAAGGTCAAAGTTAATATTCACGAAATCAGGCAAGGCGCGCTTTCTGCAGAAATTGTTGCCCAAGGCATTGCTTCAGACCTTGAGCGCAGAATTCCATATCGCAGAGCGGCAAAACAAGGGCTTGGCCAAATTCAAAAAGCAGCCGCAAAAGGAGCAAAAATTAGAGTTGCAGGACGCTTGAATGGCGCAGATATCGCGCGCACGGAAATGCTGAACTGGGGAAGCGTTCCATTGCATACGCTTCGCGCTAATATTGATTACGCGCAAGCCCAGGCAAATACAACATATGGCGTTGTTGGTGTTAGCGTTTGGATTTACAAAGGAGAGGTCTTAGATGAGGAAGATAAAGAAGGAAGCAAAAAGCAGGATGATGTATTAAAACAGATAAAAGATATTGCTAAAGAAAAAAAGTCATAATTGATTCATTTAGATATATATGTTGATTCCAAGAAAAGTAAAACATAGAAAATGGCAAAAAGGCAGATTGCGCGGCAAAGCAGCCCAAAAAAACCAGATTCATTTTGGCAGTTTTGGCTTAAAGGCAATAACATCAAGCTGGATTTCTTCACGCCAAATAGAATCAGCTAGGCGCGCTATGACTAGGTATGTTCAGCGCGGAGGCAAGATTTGGATTCGTATTTTCCCGGATAAGCCAGTTACCGCAAAAGGCAGCGAAGTGCCTATGGGTTCTGGAAAGGGGAATGTGGATCGATATGTTGCCCCAGTAAAAGCAGGAACCATCCTCTTTGAAATGGATGGAGTTGAGCGCGATGTTGCAGAAAAAGCCATGTCACTCGCAGCATACAAGCTTCCAGTAAAAACTAAGTTTATCGCTAAGGAATAATTTTGCCAGCCAGAGGCTGGTCAGCCTTTGGTTGAAAAAAGTATGAAATGGCTTGATATAAAAAATTTAGGAGAGCAAGAAGTTCGCAAAGCGCTTACACAATCGCGATCTGAGTTAGTTGATTTGCGATTTAAGGTTTCTTCTGGCGCGCTTAAACAGGTCCGCGAAATCAGGACGGTAAAAAAAAGTATTGCCAAACTTTTAACAAGATTAGGACAATTAGATAAGAAAGATAGCAAGTAATTAAATTAGTATGACTAAAGATCAACCCAAGCAAAAAATTAAGAGAATGTTCACTGGAACAGTTGTTAGTACTGGTATGCAAAATACTATCAGTGTACGTGTTGATAGGGTAAAAATGCACCCAAGATATAAAAAGCGCTATACAGTGAGCAAAAAGTACTTGTGTGATTACAGAAAAGATGATTTAAAAGCTGGAGACAATGTTGTATTTGAAGAAACACGGCCAATTTCAAAAAAGAAAAGATGGAAAATTATTAAGAAAGTGTAATACTATTTATGATTCAGTTCATGACAAGAGTTAATTCAGCTGATAACACAGGCGCAAAACGACTTCAGTGTATTACAGTATTAGGCGGTAATAAAAAAAGATATGCTCGCGTTGGAGATGTTGTAACAATGTCTGTAAAAGAGGCACAACCATATTCAATGGTAAAAAAAGGCGATGTTGTGCATGGTGTTTTAGTTCGCCAAAAGAAAGAAGTGCGCAGAAAGGACGGCTCATATGTTCGGTTTGATGATAATGCTGTTGTTCTGCTTGTTGACAAACAATCAAAAGATCCGCGCGGTACCCGCATATTTGGTCCGGTTGCGCGTGAGTTGCGCGGTAAAGGTTTTACAAAAATTGTTTCATTAGCTCCAGAAGTATTATAATATGCGAATCAAAAAAGGCGATACAGTTAAAGTTATTGCAGGAAAAGACAAAGGAAAAACAGGAAAAGTTTTACAGGCGTTTCCGAAGATTTCGCGTGTTTCTGTTGAGGGCGTTAATGTTATGGTTAAACACATGAGAAGCCAGCAAAAAGGACAAGAAGGTCAAAAAATAGAATTTCCTTCACCAATTCAGGTTTCTAATGTAGCTCTATTATGTCCTCAATGCGGCAAACCAGCAAAAATAGGTTTTGAGATTAGCGAAGACAAAAAAACAAAAAATAGAGTATGTAAGAAATGTAAGAAGGCCATATAATAACACGAATAATTTTTATTGTCATTCCGACCGAAGCGAATCACCGTACTCGGTGACGAGTGGAGTGGAGGAATCTCTTTTTAAAAACAGAAAAGAGATCCCTCCACTTCGTTCCTCGTTGAGTACAACGAGTCACTTCGGTCGGGATGACAGTTACTATGTACGAATCAATAAAGAAAAAATATACAGAAAAAATAATTCCCAAAAGAGAAGAGTTTTTTGGAGCAAAAAATATATTAGCTTGTCCTAATATAGAAAAGGTTGTATTAAACGCTCGCATTAAGCAAGGTGGAAACATTGATGAGGAATTTGTGCTTAACACGCTTGCAAAGATTTCTGGGCAAAAAGCAAATCCAACAAAAGCCCGAAAATCAATCTCAAATTTTAAAATTCGGCAAGGCATGAGCGTAGGCGCAAAAGTTACCTTGCGCGGCAAACGCGCTATTGATTTTTTAGATAGGTTGATTAATGTTACATTAGCTCGAACGCGCGACTTTAATGGATTAGATAAAAAAGGTTTTGATGGGCACGGAAACTTTACCATAGGCCTAAACGAGCATAATGTTTTTCCAGAATCAGCAGGAGATGACGTGGCGCATCTTCATGGAATCGAGATTACAATAAATACTAGTGCTGGGAATGACAAGGATGGATTTACATTGTTAAAAGAATTAGGTTTCCCATTTAAGAAGTAATTATTATTATATGGCAAGAACAGCATTAAAAGTAAAAGCCAACAGAAAGCCAAGATTTTCAACTCGAGTTGTTCGACGTTGTTGGAAGTGCGGAAGAAACAGAGGATATATGCGCGATTTTGGAATCTGCCGCATTTGTTTTAGGGAACTTGCTAGACGCGGCGAAATTCCCGGTGTAAAAAAATCAAGTTGGTAAAACAATATTATTATGATGACTGACCCAATTTCAGACATGTTAACAAGAATAAGGAACGGCTTATCAGCACAGCACCAGAGTGTTGTTGTTCCTTTTTCAAAACTCAAGCGCAATCTTGGTACTATTTTGCAGCAAGAGAAGTATATTAAATCCATAGATGAAATAAGCGTTGATGGAAGGCCTGTTTTAGAGGTTAAGCTTCAGTACAAAAACAACGGCAACCCGGCAATTGATAACATTACCAGAATAAGCAAGCCAGGCAAAAGGGTATATAGCAATAAGGATGAGTTGCCAACTGTTTTAAATGGATATGGAGTTGCTATTATTTCCACTCCCCAAGGTTTACTAACTAACAAAGAAGCGCAAAAACGCGGATTAGGCGGCGAGGTAATTTGTGAAATATCTTAAAGTATGTCAAGAATAGGAAAACAACCAATAGAAATTCCAAGCGGAGTTACCTTGGCAATCGATGGCCGCGCGGTCGGCATAAAAGGGCCAAAAGGAGAGCTTAGTGTTACTTTGCCACCAAAGGTGAGTATTGAGCAAAAAGAACAAGAGCTTGTTGTTTCTGTTTCTGATACAACCCAAGCGCGCTTAGCGGCATTTTGGGGTTTAGGCAGAACCTTGGTTTCAAATGCAATACTTGGCGTCACAGAGGGTTTTAGCAAAAAACTAGAAGTAAATGGCGTTGGATATAAAGTTCAACTCAATGGCAAAACATTGGTTTTAAATGTTGGCTATTCTCATCCTGTTGAGTTTGACATACCAGAAGGAATAGAGGCGTCAGTAGAGGGCAATACTATTACCATAAGTGGAATTGATAAGCAGTTGGTTGGAGAAATTGCATCGCAAATTCGCAGAGTAAGAAAGCCAGAGCCATACAAAGGAAAAGGCATTAAGTATTCAGATGAGATTATCCGTCGAAAAGAAGGAAAAGTATTAAAAGGTGCAGAGGGTGCGGCTTAAGTATATATGTCAAATATTACCAAACAATCAAACAGATTAAGCAGAAAAGCGCGCGCTCGCGCAAAATTTTTTGGGACCAAAAAAAGGCCTCGAATTTCTGTGCAAGCCACTCTAACTGGTATGTTTGTTCAGTTTATTGATGATGTTTCGCGCACTACGCTAATTTCTTCGCGAGATAAAGGGATGAAAGGCACAAAGATGGAGCGATCTGTATTGCTAGGAAAAAAAATTGCTGAGGAGGCAAAAAAGAAAGGAATTTCACGGGCAGTGTTTGATCGCGGCAGTAAAAAATATCATGGCAGGATAAAAGCATTAGCAGATGCGCTTCGTGAGGCAGGAATAATTTTTTAATCTATAATTTTAGAACATATGGCACAAGGAAGACAACAACAACGCAGAAGAGGTGGCAGGGAGGATAAACCACAGGACGAGTTTGACCAGGTTATCTTAGATCTTGCCCGGGTTACGCGTGTTATGGCAGGTGGAAAAAGAATGCGCTTTCGGGCGTGTGTTGCTATTGGAGATAGAAAAGGCCGCATTGGTGTTGGTTTGGCAAAGGGCTCTGATGTATCATTGGCTATTAGCAAAGGGACTGATGATGCTAAAAAGCATTTAATAAAAGTTAAGATGACTGATTCTGGCACTATTTCACATGAAGTGCGAATCAGATCCCATAGCGCTAAGCTTCTTATTAAGCCGGCTCCGGCTGGTACTGGTATTATTGCGGGGAGTGTTTTGCGCCAAATATTT
>CAYOXH010000046.1:0-7153 GCA_964407875.1 uncultured Gammaproteobacteria bacterium | reverse complement strand
TCTATTTTTGTTCTTTTCATGTATTGATTTTAGTTAAACCAGACTAAAATAACCTGCTATATAACTGGTCATGTCATCTATAAATCACTGATTTTATAATCCATATGGAGGGGAGAAATGAAGGTATTTGGAAACGTGAACGGCTGTGCACGTGCTCTGGTGTTAGACATAGATAACACAATCTATGTCAGAACTGATGAGTACTTTGCTGCAGGTAGCGAATTGGAGATGCAAGAAGTTTGCAGGATTCTTGGTCATCCCGTGGACGAGATGGAAAAAATCGTGGAAACACGTCGTGCCGAAATCGCTGAGCGAGAAGGTCGCAAAGCAGTTCTCACGGAAACGCTTTATAGCTTGGGAATTACTTCTGAACAGTGGAGTGATATCCGGCTTTACGCTTGGCGACCGGAAGAGTGGGTTACCAAAGACAGAGAGATGTGCTCTGCTCTGGCAAGGTTGTCCAATCGGTATCTTGTCGCCTTTGGGACAAACAATGGCATTGAGATCGGGCGACGGACACTCCAGGCGATCGGTTTTACCGAACCTGAATACGATCTTCATCTATTCGGTCCTGAGAACTTGGGCGTTTCAAAACCAGAAGTGGCCTTTTTCAGCAGAATCGCGTGTCTGCTCGACACACTTCCACATAAGTGCGTTTCAATCGGAGACCGAGAGGTTTCTGATGGTCCGCCTGCGATTGAGGCGGGATACGGCGGCGCGATTATTGTCCACGGCAGTCGCGACGAGACGCTCGAAGTAATCAATCGTCTATTGTCTGGAAAGCAGATATAAGGGGAGACAAGATGGATTCAAACAAGAGTTTCAGTGAAGTAGTTCGTGCGTTTCTGATTCCAGGTCAAGTGTCTGTTCTTGGAATTACTGGACAGGCGGGCGCCGGAAAAACCACTTTTATTGCCTCGCTAGCTGCAGGTGTAGCGCAAGAAGAGGGGTTTGCCACAGATTCCCTTGGGCTTGATGCGTTTTTCAAGCTCTCGAGCAGTGGACGCAAGGAGTGGATTAAGGAAGGCCACGAGATCAGTCCGGAAGAAGGCGCTTTCAGATCAGACCAGGTCAACTGGTGGGACTTTGGAGACGCACAGAAAGCATTGGAGATGCTCAAAAGAGGTGAGCCAATCCACCTTACCAATGTCTACAACCGCGAGGATGAGGGCGAACTTACTGGCGAGGTCATGATTCATCCGCCTGATGGGGGCATGCTCCTTGTCTTCGAGGGGGTGGCAGTAGCTCATTTGGATTGCATGGATGCGCTCATGTATGTCCATGCGCCGTCTGCTGTCCGATTCGAGCGGCTGAGTGAGAGAGACAAGGAGCGCAGAGGCCGGGAGGAGGCCTTGGGGCGATTTGAGCTTACTCAGGCCTTTGAAACTCAGTATTTTCCTCAATACTGGGACAAGATCACGTGCTTTGTTGACAATAGTCAACAGTACCCGCAAGTATTGGGGTGCATGAAGCACGAGATCGCTCTTACGTGAAAAAAACACGCGCAGCGCGCGTGTCAGATGTACCGGTGGGTTGTCCTATGGATGGCCCACTTTTTTTATTTACTGAGATTTTGAATTAATTTTGGAGTTATTTCATTTAATCTAATAATTTGTATGTCTGCATTATCTAAATCTCCTTTAGGAGTATAAGGATGCCCAAAAGCAATGCAAATCATATTTGCATTTTTTGCTGAATTAACCCCATCCTTAGAATCCTCTATTACAATACATTCTGATGGATTTAGATTTAGTTTATCTGCAGTAAGAAGGTAGATTTCTGGGTCGGGCTTTTTTTTTGTAATATCTTGCAAGGATAAAATTACATCAAAAAAGTTTCTAATACCAAGCCAGTCCATAGAGGTGTCAGCCATTCTTTTTTCGTTTTGGGTTGTTAATGCAAGTTTGAATCCTTGTTTTTTTAGATTTGATAAAAGCTCTTTACCTCCGGCAACTTTTTTTACATATTTTTCTGGGTTTGTATTAAATAAATCTCTTTTTAGTTCTGTTAGTTTTTTTGTATCAATAACTTCTATTTGTTCGTATGTAAGAACATCATTCCAAAAATCAACAGATTTTCTGCCTGCTTTATATTTGAAATCACTATCTTTTAAGTTGATTCCTTTTTCTTTTAAATAATCTTGGTAGAATTTGAAAGTTTCTTGCTCAGTTTCTATGAGCACTCCATCAAGATCAAATAAAATTGCTTTTATCATAGATTTTTCAATAATAATGTATATATCTAACCATAATCAGGTGTAATAGGCAATATATATTTTGAATAATTCCTAAAAAATGGTATAATTTTTATATGCTTGCAAAAACAAAGATAAATAAAGAAAAATCAATTTTATTGAGTATGTTTGTGTTGATGTTTTGCATTAGCTTGGTTTTGATATTGTTTGAGAGAACAAAAATAAATTTGCAATTAGCGCAAATTGAAGCGCAAAAACAAAGCAAGCTTGAGAAATTTGTCTTAGGAACACAGGCAATAAGCGGATATGAGATCACAGAATATCATGATGTTATAGCATTATCATTTGCGCAGATTAATTCAACAATAAATCGCTATAAAGCAACTGGAGTATTATCTAAAAAGGAAGCAGAAAACGCATATGCTCTTTTGCTTGAGGCGCGAGTGCCGAGAATATACCAGGATCTTCATTTTAAACTTACACAACTGGCTCAAGAGATTTTAAAGGATAAAACTGACATTCGCTCTGTATTATTAGAGAGCGATTTTTTGTATAAAGAGTTTCCTTGGCTGCGGGAGTTAATAATAAAATAATTATGCATATATCGTCTAAAATTAGCTTAAGTGTTACTGGAATCGCGGTTATACTATGGGGCGCTTTGTATGGGCTTTTTTATTTTAATTCAGGGGATAGCGGCCTGTATCCAGAAATAGCAATTGGCGAAGTTAAGGGTGTTGCCGTAAAGAGGTTTCAACTGCCCAAAGATGAAATACTCATTACATCACGCAGAGCAGTTGGGATTGATACAGAAGATGTGTTATTGATTACTGAATCAGAAAAACAATCTAGCCAAGTAGTTTACATAGTAAGAGGTAATGATTCATTAGTGTTTGAGCAGCGTATATCTGAAAATTACGATAATGTGGAGTGGAATCAGGATGAGAATAGTTTTATTATTAGTTCTAATTCATCAAAAGAAGCGCTGTGGATAACGCTATCCGGCGATACATACAGTCTACAGCCCGGAGAATAGTTTTGTAATTATAAATTATCCTTAATGTTTTATTAAAATAACCAGGAACCAATTTCCAATAACCAAGAAAGATTCAATAATCAATAACCAAAATCCAAAATCCTAATTTTTGGTTATTGGAAATTGGAATTTATTTGGTGCTTGGAAATTGGTGCTTGGAAATTTTTGGATTATTTATGATAAATAGTTATCATGAAAAATAAGGACAATAGTAATAATTTCAGTATATTCAGTTTCAAAGGATGTGTTTTGATATTGTTTGTATTATTGCTGTTAATTGGAATAGGGGCTGGAATCACCATAGCAAAAACAGGTCTGCTGCATATTCCGATTTTATCTAATGCGGTATACAAACCAGCCCAACCTACGCGAAAAGTTGTTACACAAAGCAGTGGTGTTGTTATAGAAGAAGAGATTTTTAAAAAGTTTTCAGCAATAGAACAAGGAAACACACAAATTACACTAACAGAAGAAGAAGCAACTTCTATATTGCGGTCTCAAATTTCTGAAATGCAAAGTGAAGATTTAGATATCAAGGATGCGCAAATTGTATTTTTAGATAATGCAGTAGAATTATACGCAGAAGTTACAAGCCCGCAGGAAACAGTTGCAAAGATTGTTATAGAGCCATATATTAAAGATGGAGATATTTCGATTAAGATACGAAATATAGAAATAGGAGGATTGAATTTACCGTCGTTTATTCCAAATTTGGCTATTTCAACACTTTTAGAGGGGAAAATAGCTGAATTAGAGGAAGCTTTAGCGCAATCCCCTGTTCGCGAACTTCAGATTATTGACGGCCAGTTGAGGGTATTGCTTGATTCAGAAGCTATGAAGCAACTCGAATGACAGTATTATGTATTAGCATTGCTTAGTTATGTATAAAATTCTACTTTTTTGGCTTCCGTTATTAGCAATATTTGCATCATGGGAATTGGTATTATTTCAGCCGACCAGTATTTTATATTGGTTAGGAATATGCTTATTATCAAGCGCTGTGTTTGCTTGGTATATTAGCAGAGGCGAGACACAAGTAGTTCGCGCCACTATTGATCGTTTTTCTTTTGCTGTGCTTAGTGTGGGAGTTTTTTGGTGGCTGCTTTGGATTGACTATAAAGTGATAAAGTACGTTTTTCCAGTTATCATTTTTGCCTTGCTGGTATATTTTGTATTTGATTTGCGTAATTCGGAAGGTGAGGTTTCACCAAGGATGCGATTGGCTATATTTTTTGGGGGAACCTTTTTTTGGGCAACCATAAGCTTTGGGCTTATAACTGTGCTTGGATGGCAACTGTGGCATGCTTTGGGCTTATTTGTAATAAGTTTTGCATTACTTTCCTATTCTGCAACTGAGCTGCTAACGGGCGCAAGTATTCAACATACTAAGGCATGGCTTGTTTTGGTTTTGTTTTCCGCAGAAATTTTTTCTGTTATTGTATGGCTTCCTTTTACAGAAACAACACTTGCTTTAATACTCACCATCATTAGTTTATTTGCGTATGATATGCTTAAGTACTTTGTACAACCAGAGCTTATTCGCAGAAAAATTATTGTAAAAAAGATTTTAGTGTATAGTGTGTTTTTGATTTTTATACTAGCTTCTACACCGTGGTATTAGGAAGTAGCAAGTAGCAAGTGAAGAAATAAAAAAAGTCGGGTACGTATCACATAGTACCCGACCAACGCCGCTCCTTGTGGCGTTTTAGTTTTGCGCAGATTGGGAGCTTTGTGGGTTTCTTTTTATACCTTCTCTCAATCTACAGAATGAGCTAAGCCCAGAGAGTACACACGCAATTCCTAATATTGCGTTTAGGGGGATATCTGGCCCTGTTAGAAAAACAATTAAAGTGAGCAGGACGCAGATATCTTGTGCCCATTTTTTTGCCTTGCCCCATTTGTTTGCGCCTTTTAGGTTGCCTTTGGTGGCGGTGTAGGCATAAACAAATGTTGAGGCAAATTCAAGGGCAATTATTAGCCCGACGATTTTTTTGTCCAGGAAACCTTCCAGAGCGAACATATACAGAAACAGAAGAACTGACATTTTATCGACAAGTGGGTCAATTATCTTGCCGATATCTGTTTCTTCTTCGTTTGCTCGTGCCCACTTTCCATCGACAATGTCGAGAAAAGCGGTTACCGTGTACAAGCAAAGCGCTTTCCAGTAATACGTTGGGAAGCAGAGAAATGCTGCCACTGCAACAGGTATCCGCGCAACTGTGATCTTGTTCGCCGTAACTCGCGGAAACTGCTCTTTGCGCCGTATTAGCCAAAAATCAAGTTTTGTTTTTAGCCTATTTTGCCTCCTTTTTCGCGCAGTCGCTAATCGCCACCACGTCTTAAACTTCTGTCGCTTTTGGTTCACGGTGTGACCCTCCCCTCAGGGTTTGTATTCATGAGATGTAATGATCGATTGAATTATTCTGCTAGTTTTGGATTTGGTGAGTATTTTTTGTTTTTGATTTTCCATTGCGCAACATGCCTTCCAACACCAGCTGAATCGCGGCGGTTTCGTCTGCGGGTAGATTTTTGCGACCATTCTAGTAAGCTATCAAAATTGATTTTATATCTATTGCGCACGATTATATATTTAATATCATCTCTTTTTAAAGCTGTGCGTATTGTGCGTTCGCTTACACCAAAAAGATTGCCTGCTTGAGATACAGATACACGGATAGGAGGATTGTCTTTTGTTTCTGTTTTTATCATAAAAATAACTTCCACGCTAGTGTATAATTTAATTTATATTTATATTATATATTAGCTAAAAATAACATCAAGTTTATTTTCCACAGTAGAGTTGAAATTAGTTGTCATCCCGACCGAAGTGGAGGGATCTCTTCTGAAAAGCAAAGGGATTCCTCCACTTCATCATCTTCGGCAGTAGCCTCAGATGACTCCGGTCGGGATGACAACTAAATTCGCTAAAATATCGCAATCATTCTATACTGGTTATTAAGTGTAAAATATAGACAAAACTCCTTGTTTCTGCTTTAATCTGTAACACTTATTCACATATCCCGTCTAATAATATGAGCCAAAGTTTCAATGATAAATTCCTAATTGCAGGAGCATCATCCGGTGATGAACAGGCCTTTGGAAAGCTTTATGATAAGTATATTGATGAAATATACAAATTCATTGTAATGCGCGTACGAAGCAGTGATGAGGCACAGGATTTAACAAGTGAAGTGTTTTTAAAGACATGGCAATACATAAGCACAGGAGAGGAAAAGCAGATAGATAATATTCGTGCGCTTTTGTATCGCATTGCCAGGAACATTGTTATAGACCATTATCGTCAGTCAGGCAGAGAGTTAAGCCCGCTTGACGAAGAATTATTTGATAAGATTCCAGATAAATCACTAGATCTGGAGCGTGATGCGCAAATAAAAGATGATATTCGAGAGGCGCTTTCTATGGTAGATGAATTGAGCGAGGATTATCGTGAATTGGTTCTTATGCGCTATGTGCAGGATTTGAAAGTCAAAGAAATTGCTCAAATTCTTGATAAAAGTTCTGGTGCAGTAAGAGTATCATTACACAGGGCAATTAAGCAATTAAAAAATATTTTAAAAGGGAAAGATCTATAATGTATGAACTACTATCGTTTTAGAAAAACATTAAAGCATTCAACTTCTGGAATAAATGCAGACCAAGAGTGGAAAAACACTACTCGTGAGATGCTTTTGTCGCAAATTAGAACCTCAAGCCCTTGGAAAGAATCTTCTACGCAAACCCATTCAAAATTCGGGAGTTTGTTTGATATTGTTTTTGCGCGATATGTATTAAAGCCAGTTGCAGTGGCAATGCTTGCTATTACAGTAGTTTTTTCAACTGCTTTTGGAACAGTTCAAGCAGCTCAAGCAAGCTTGCCTGGTGAAACATTATATCCTGTAAAACTTGGCATAGAGCAGGCGCAGGTT
>CAYOXH010000045.1:0-7170 GCA_964407875.1 uncultured Gammaproteobacteria bacterium | reverse complement strand
CACATATATTCCAAGTATGCTTGCTGGAATTGCAGGGGCAATTGCCCCAGACGCTTTATGGGGATTGTATGAACTCACTGGCACGCCAATTTTGCGATGGTATTATAACTTCCACAAAAAACTTCATCATGTACTTACAAAAAAAGAACTGACAATGAAGCAAGGATTTGTGTATCAAGGAATTGTTTTACTGGTACTGACATGGATCATAACGTCATCCTGAGCGCAGTGAAGGATCTCGTCTATTGTCACATTGCAATAAATTAAGACGAGATCCTTCACTGCGCTCCTCGACGAGTACGCCGAGTCGCTTGTTCAGGATGACGCGTGCTACACTCCCTTAACATAATTAGGTGATTCTTTTGTTATCTCAACATCATGCGGATGCGACTCTATAAGCCCGGCGTTTGTGATTCTAACAAACTTTGCTTTCTTGTGAAGCTCACTGATATTTTTTGCTCCGACATACGCCATTCCACTTCGCAAACCGCCTTCTAATTGATATATAACATTATCAACTTTGCCACGGTACAGTATTCTTCCTTCTATTCCCTCTGGAACAAACTTTGAACTCTCTTTAATTGATGCCTGGCCATACCTATCCTTAGAACCCTTTTTCATGGCTCCAATAGAACCCATGCCGCGATAGATCTTGTACATTCTGCCATTATAGAATTCTGTTTCTCCGGGGGATTCTTCTGTTCCAGCTAATAAACTGCCAATCATGACGCTATCTGCCCCAACTGCTAGGGCCTTTGCAATGTCCCCTGAATACTTAATTCCTCCATCAGCATTAATTGGAACATCTTTGTGCTTTCCGCGGCCTTTTATAGCATCCATAACAGCGCTGATTTGAGGAACCCCAATACCAGCAACAACGCGTGTTGTGCAAATTGAACCAGGCCCAATTCCAACCTTAACTCCGTCTGCTCCTGCTTTTATTAAATCCTCCACTGCTTCGCCAGTTCCAACGTTTCCTGCCACAACATCCACTGATTTTATAATTTTATCATGTTTAAATTCTTTTACAGCTTCTATAACCCCTTTTGAATGTCCATGCGCTGTATCAATAACAACAACATCAACTCCTGCGGAAACGAGAGCTCGCGCTCGCGCTAAGGCATCTTCGCCAGCCCCCACCGCAGCGCCAACGCGCAAGCTCTTGTGCTCGTCTTTGTTTGCGTTAGGATACATTTCATTTTTTTCTAAATCTTTGCGAGTTACAATTGACGAGAGTTTTCCATTTTTTTCAACCAAACATAAAATAGAAAGCTTCTTTTTTCGAATAATATCATTTGCGCGATCCAAAGATGTACTTGCTTGAGCTGTTATTAAATCCTTTGAGCGAATCATTACTTGGCGAACTTTTTTTCTTTTATCATTTGGCCAAAAATAATCTAAATTAGTAATTAATCCAACAAGCTGGCCACGTTTATTTACTACTGGAACCTTTTTGTATCCTTTTTCGCTTCTTATTTTATATACCTTGCTAACATTATCATCTGGATTTACGGTTATAGAATCAACAATAAAACCATTTTCAAACCGCTTAACTAATTGAACTTCTTCTGCCTGTTCTGTTATAGACAAATTTTTATGGATAATCCCAATACCTCCAGCCAATGCCATGGCAACAGCCATTTTGTGCTCAGTTACAGTATCCATTGGAGAACTTACAAGTGGAATGCGCAATGGAATGTTTCGTGAAAATTTTGTTTGTGTGGTAACATTTCTAGGCCGTATTTCGGAATACTGCGGAACCAATAAAACATCATCAAAAGTTAAGGCATCTTGCATATGTTTTATAATTTAAGTATTATACGTTATATCCTATCGTAATTATCACAAACGGTCAAAAAAATAACTGTCATTCCGACCCACCCTACGCCAGTAGGCTTCGGGTAGTAAACTATAATTAAGTGGATTCATCCACCGTAGCGTACTCGCGTAGGTGGAGGAATCTCTTTTTCAAAGAAGAGAAGAGATCCCTCCACTTCGTTCCTCGTTGATTACAACGAGTCACTTCGGTCGGGATGACGTAAGTGAATATGAAACACATCGCTATTATCGACTTTGGTTCGCAATATACCCACTTAATTGCCCGCCGGATACGCGAGCTGGAAGTTCTTGCAAAAATATATCCTACTGACACGCCTGCAAAAAAACTGCCAAAAGACGCAATTGGAATTATTCTTTCTGGAGGCCCGCAATCAGTATATGATAAAAAATCCCCGCAATTAGATGCGGAGATTTTTAATTTAGGGTTCCCCGTGCTTGGGCTTTGTTATGGGCACCAACTCATGGCGCATATGCTTAGAGGAGAAGTAAAATCAGGAAAAATTAAAGAATATGGCAGGGCAATATTTAAAACAAAGGATCATTCCCCTATTTTTAAAAAAATTACAAAACCCACAACTGTGTGGATGAGCCATGGAGATAGTGTTTCTAAACTCCCAAAAGGGTTTACTGTGGCAGGCACAACAAATGATTGCAACATTGCAGCAATGGCAGATATTAAACGCAATTTTTATGGATTGCAATTCCATCCAGAAGTTCACCACACCGAAAAAGGGCTAGAAATATTAAACAATTTTGTATTTAATATCTGTAAAGCAAAAAAGAATTGGAAAATTGAAAATATTATAGATGATCTTATTGTAAAAATAAAAAACCAAGTTGCAGGCAAAAAAGTATTCTTACTTGTAAGCGGTGGCGTGGATTCTTCGGTTGCGTTTGCGCTGCTTTCAAAAGCTATTGGAAAAGATAATGTATATGGGTTATATATTGATACCGGATTTATGCGGCTGAACGAGTCAAAAGAAATAAAAAAATTAATGAAAAAAGCTAAATTTGACAACCTACATGTTCACAACGCAAGTCAAGAATTCTATAACCGGCTTGAGAAGGTTAGTGATCCAGAAAAGAAAAGAAAAATAATCGGACAAACTTTCCTTGATGTTAAGGATCAAGTTTCAAATAAATTACATCTTAATTCAAATGAATGGATTTTGGGGCAAGGAACTATTTATCCGGACACCATTGAAACAGGGGGAACAAAACACGCAGATACAATTAAAACGCATCATAACAGAGTTGATGCCATTCAAAAGCTAATAGACCAAGGAAAAGTTGTTGAGCCCATTGCTGACTTTTATAAAGACGAAGTTCGCAAGCTTGGTAAGATTCTTGGCCTGCCAAGTAAAATGATTAACCGCCACCCGTTCCCTGGACCTGGTTTGGCTATCCGCATACTATGCCACAAACCATCAAGCAACCAATCAAAAATAAACAACATAACACTTTCAGGCATTGAATTACCTTATGCTGTACTACCTATTAAATCTGTTGGAGTACAAGGTGATAACAGAACCTATGCTCATCCGCTTGTGGTTTGGGGAGAGCAGGATTGGGAACGCTTAGATAATATTTCTAGTTCAATTACAAATACCACAAAAAAAATTAATAGGGTACTACTTCTTACTCATATTCCCGAGCAAGATCCTAGCTTTAAAACGCTAAACAAGCCAAAATATCTTACACAAAACCGCATAAACCTACTACAAAGTATCGATAATATAGTAATGCAATATACTAAAAATAAAAATATTTATAATGATATATGGCAATTTACCGTAGCACTACTGCCCGTTGGCAATAAAAATTTTGAATCAATCGTTTTAAGGCCAGTTGCCTCCCTTGAGGCCATGACTGCGAATTTTTACCGCATGCCACATACTATTCTGCAAACTATCACAAAAAAAATTCTCGCGACAAATAAGATTGATTATGTATTCTACGATATTACAAACAAACCACCAGGAACCATAGAGTGGGAATAGACGCTTGTCATTCCGACCGAAGTGACACACTGTACTCAGTGTGGAACGAAGTGGAGGAATCTCTTTCTTCCTTCAAAAAAAAGATCCCTCCACTTCGCCGACGAGTACATCGGCTTCGGTCGGGATGACAGTAATTCGTATCAGCATTGGACAAAAGATATAACATACTGTATTATCTAATAAACCCATGCAAAATTCAGAAAAACTAAAAACCATTGCATCCTCATTAAAATCTCAAACTAAGCTTGAGCCAGATAAAAACGGGCCCAGAGACAACCCCTCCTCTCCGGCGGGCGGGCGCGGAAGATACAAAATAAAAAATAAAAACTATAAGCGCGTATTAATTCATAATGCGCCTTTTTTATTTACAACTGATAAGAATGATCACATTTCGATTTTACAGAACCACTCAATAATTGTTGAGGGAGATACTGTAAAAAAAGTACTTCCCGCAGATAAAATCAAACAAAAAGGATTTGACCTAATTTATGACGCTGGCAAACGCGGAGGAACAGTAATTACTCCCGGATTTATAAATACGCACTCTCATATCCATATGTACTTAATGCGAAGCGCTATGATGCTGGATGAAGGTGAAAGCATTGATGAAACAATTGAAGCAATGGCAAAGTGGCAAAAATACGAAACAGAAGAAGCGCTTACTATTGCGTCTATTGGAGATATTACTGAACAGCAAAAACATGGAATAACAACAACACTTTCGCATGGCCCAAGTTTTGATGCCGCGGAGCTTTCTGCATTATCCACTAATCAAAATATAATCAACGCAGTCAGCGCTATCAGCCATTCTCGCCCAGACAACACTCCAGAAATGGCAGCAGAGCACTTGAAAAAGAAAAATACCGCCTCAATTCCAGCTATCTCCATCCACTATTTATATAAAGCAGACAAAGACACGCTTCTAAAAATGCGTGACCTACAAGAGCGGTTTAAATCTATTTTCACGTTTCATATGGCAGAAAGCAATCTTGTTTGCAAAAAAACAGTTAAAAAGCATAAACTCCGAGAAACCACTTTGCTCGAAAAATACGGCCTTTTAAATGAATATTCGCTTGGCTCTCATGTTTTGCATGTTACCAATGATGAAATTAAAAAACTAGCCAAGAACAAAGTTGGAATAGCTCATCTGCCGACTTCAAACGCGATTCACAAAAGCGGAACATTTAAATTTTGGTCTTTTGACGCGTGTAATGGGGCTAAAAATATTTCTCTTGGAACAGACAGTGTTGTTTCAAAAAGCCGCCTAGATATTCTAACCGAGGCATACCAAGCGCGCATTACGCATTTATACGATAATACTATAAAATTTGGCTCGCTCTTTAAAATGATGACAACTAACGGCGCTCGCGCACTTCATTTAAAAGACAAAGGGAAAATCATTCCAGGAATGAAAGCGGACTTATGCTTTTGGAAGCTCAAAGACAGAGGATTTATCCCGTATGACGAAAACGATCCAATAACTTTAATAGGAAACATAATTACCCATGGCGGACGCACTGTCCGAGACCTTATGATTAATGGAAAATTTATTATAAAAGATAGGCGCCACCTTTTTGTAGACGAGAGCAAGCTGCTCGAAAAAATACAGCAAGCGCATATGAAGATTAGAAAAAAAGTAAATAAGAAATAATAATAAATAAAAAATACACAAACCCACTTGGCTTTGTGTATTTTTATATTTTAGACGCTTATAACAGCATCTGTACTATATTACAAAAAAGATAATAACCGCGATAACGACAATCACCAAAACAATCGGAATAATAATCTTTAGTGGTGATTTTTTTTCTCCTTCTGGCGGTCCTGCTGGCGCTGGAGCTCCGCCCTCTGGTGCTGCACCTCCAGGATTTTGCATTTCATTTGGATTTGGCATAATTCTATTATTAATAATAGCAAACATTTACTTAGTATTAGTTTAACACGTTTAAATTTTTTTTACAGCTTAAAATAAAAAAATGACTAGATTAATACTAATATTAGCCATTTTATAACTATATTTATCCACTGTAACAATTCGAATAATTCAAATCCCTATAAATTAAAAGAAACTTCAACTGATTCTAAACTTACCTCTTTTTTGGTTTCTGGGTCAATTCCAAAGGCCTCAACAAAGCCCTGGTCTGTTGATTGGAACTGGAAACTAATTAATACGCTAAAAGGACCCTTTTCTCCAGCTTGAGCTGGTTTAATTTTTGTTTGTTCGTCAATAAGAGTATCACCATTTGGCTTTTTTATACGTATATAGATAATATCATCTGGCAATCGCGCCTCACCCCCAACTAAAAACGGGGACTTTAAAACTTGCCCTAATTGAGGTGATGTTAAACGAATAGAATACGCGTCTTCTATATCATCCTCATCAAGTTCAACAGGAACACTTGTCACAGGCTCTCGCTCTTGTGGAGTATTGGCCTGTTGTGGTTTTTGCGCTCTTCCACATCCTGACAAGATAAGACCAAGTAATATAAATATTGTTATTTTTTTATACATAATACTATTGTCATCCCGAGCCATTTTTAATATCGTTCCACAACCACGTCATCCTGAGCGAAGTGACTCGACGTACTCGTCGAGGAACGAAGTCGAAGGATCTCGTGAATAATTATTGCAATAAATTACGGCGAGATCCTTCGACTCCACTCCTGCCGAGTACGGCTGTCGTTCCGCTCAGGATGACGTGGTTGAAACAGGGGATGACAATTATATTCATTTAATAATCTGCCCTATCATAATTGGAGTGCCTGGGCGAGGATCATAATTTATTGAATTGCCGTCTGACTCAATAGTAATCATAACTGCATCATAAGGGCTAAGATTGTCTTTTCCTTCGTAAAACAAGTGATAACTCCCGCGCAACTCATCCCATTCTATTTTACCTAAGGAGAAAGCATATGGAGCGTCTTCTACGCCTTTATTAAAATCCACATTTGCGTATGGTGTGCCATACTGCTGGTCAGAATCACTTACTGATGTCTCGCCTAAGCCACCCTTTTTCCCTGCGTCAACAAGCCATGCAGCAATGATTGACCCTTGCGGAATAACAGCTTCTTCTGGAAATAAAATATCAACTTCTACTAATCCTGCCTCTGAATCCAATTTTGCAAGGCCGGTTAATTTTTGCAAATCAGCGTTTTCTGCTAAGGATATTGTTGTTAATGGCACATCTATTCCAGTAAGAACGCTTTTTGGCGCTGATGCAGTATCAGCCCTTCCCTCTCCGATATTTACTCCTGTATTATACGAAATCCATCCAATAAATATAAAAAATACTAGGATTATTACAATAAGTAAAATAACATTTATATAGCCG
>CAYOXH010000044.1:0-7205 GCA_964407875.1 uncultured Gammaproteobacteria bacterium | reverse complement strand
TTGATTTCTTCTGGCTTTAATTCTGTGTAGTCAGATTTACCTTTTTTACTTTTAGGTTTATCTGCCTCTTTTATTACTTCATCAAGTGCGGTCTTCTCATCCGTTGATGAGGCAGAGTCCTCTTTTTCCGGTTGAAGTTGTTTTTCTTCTTGGGATTCCTCTTTCTTTTCTGCGGAATCTGTGGAATCAGCTGAATCTCCGGTCGTTTTTTGGTCGTCCGACATAGTGTTTATATAATAAGTAACCATTATAGATTAGCTGATTTTTGCTGTTTTGTCTAGTATTTATATGGTTTGAATAGGCAATGTTTATACATTGTTTAGATTTTGGCTAAAATTAGGTAATAAAATAGTAGAAATGGCTAATATAAAAGAAATTATGTTAATTAGTACTTGCTAATATATAGATTTTGTGCTATAAACAGAATTAGCTTCATTTCATTTGCCCATACACAGACAGGGCATTCATGCCTGCTAAAAACAGGCAAACCTTAGAAGGAGGATCACCATGTCCATGTACCGGATTTTTGCTTTGTTGTTGGCCTCGGCTTTGATTTCTGGTTCCGCACAGGCCGAGACCGGCGAGGAGTTGTACAGGCAGCAGACGGAGGAAGCTGAAACTCGCGAGCAGTTGAAAAAAGAGGGTATGAAAGTCGACGTGGATACTTTCTACACAACGCAGGGCCCATTTTACATCAATCGCCCTGTTGGGTTTCTTCTGTCCGACGCTCCGGACGTGATCGTCACGTCTGACAGTACGTTCATCATGGACGAGTACTTCACCTGGACGCCGATCAGTGTGAAAGAGACCGAGTATGGAACGGTTCATTTCGTCACGAACAAAAACGTGATGGAGTGGATGCACGGAGACTCCGTGAAGGTAGTTCTCGAACTGCCTACGAGTCACACCGCTCTACCCGAGCTTCAGCCCCATTCCGGGATTTATCCGGTACGCCGTTACAACAAGGCAACCGACTCCCATGTCTTTGGTGGGGTAGTTGTTTTCCACCGGCAGAGCTCGAAGTGGGTTTACACAGAGTATACCCACGGGTTGGTTCCCTACCGGGTCGAAGCATTTGACCTAGTGGTGTACGAGAGAAACGCCGGCGTCGTCCTTCGGCACACCGGAGATGACACAGAGGTATTCACGACGTTTGTGTTCGACACAAAGCAGTTGCTCGAGGGCAAGCAAGGAGTGCCTCGGTTCTAACTGTCGCCGAGCGAATCAACCAACCCATCAATCAAGGATGATTGGTATAGATCTTTACAGTGACCCTAGCACATGCAGGAAGCAGTGCTAGGGTTTTTTATTTTGTTTTAATTTCGAACTTTTATATTTTTCTGGTTTAAAAGATTTCAAGCGAATAACTTTAGTGTCTAATCCTCTTTTTTTCATTTCTTTTGCAAGGTTTTTAGTATATGCTTTTTGGTCATAACCTAGGGCTATTATATCTGGTTTAAGTGATGAAATAAAATCATATACTTTACTATCAGAGCCATGTACACCTAAGAATACCTGATCAATTTCTGGACATTGTTTTACTAATTTAATGCGTTCTTTTGCTGTTAATTTTGGTTCTTTTCCTTTTATTTTTTTTATAATACTTGCTTGGCCAATCACGCAGATTAGGCGGTGTCCAAGTTTGCGTGCTTGTTGGAAATAATTTTTATGCCCTTCATGAAGTCCGTCAAATGTTCCAGAGACCAGGACGGTTTTCATTGGTTCTAAGTATTTTTGCCAGTTAGTTTTAGCGAGCTTTTTTGTAGTAATTGCGCCTTTGATTTTGAAATCACCAATTTCTGTTCGGTTCAGTTCTTCGAGGTATGCTCCAGTGCCAAGTTTTTGTCCGATGTCATGCGCTAGTGTGCGGATGTAGGTGCCGGAACTTACATGGCAGGTGAATGTGATGTTAGGATTTGATGATTTGAGGTGGTGAGATTTTAGTTTAATATTATATATTTCGATTTCGCTTGACTTTCGTCTTATTTTTTTTCCAGCTCGCGCAAGTTCATATAGTTTTTTTCCTTTAACTTTTTTCGCAGAAAACATGGGTGGTAATTGCATTTGTTTTCCGATAAAAGACTTTAATACTTTTTGGATTTCTTCTTTCTTTAATTTTGAACCTTGAACCTTTCGGCCAGAGGCCGACCAGCCTTTGGCTGGGAACCTTGAACCTTTTTCAATTTTTCCGGTTCTATCATAAGTATCACTCACCGCGCCAAGCTTTAATGTCGCCTCATACGTCTTGTCCAGACCAACATAATGCCTAAGCAATTTTGTGGCATCACCAATTGCAACCAAAAGCAGGCCTTCGGCAAAAGGGTCTAAAGTTCCTGCATGCCCAATTTTTTTAATTCCAGTTTTTCTGCGGAGTTGGTCGATTATATCGTGAGATGTTGGGCCTTGTGGCTTGTTTATTAGTATAAATCCAGAATTCATTGCTTTGTTATTATAATTGTGATTAAATTAATTTCCGAATCCATATAACTATACACCATATAACTAAAAGGAGGGAATGGTGAAAAAAAAGCTCTTTAATAATGCGCCACATGTGCTTTCCATTGTTGCCGTTCTCTTTGTATTAGTTTATTTTGAAGAGTACAAGGTTTTAGTTAGAGAGTGGTCTATGATGCATTCCATGGCGATTTTTATAGCTGTATTTTTGCTAACGTTTATTCAGCCAATGTTCTTTACGTGGATTGGCTGGGGTTTTAATGTTTTTGCCGGTGTTGTGTTGGGGTCTTATGTTGGGTTCTTGTGCGCTTGGACCGGATGGATTACCGGTACTATGTTATTGCACTGGTTTTACAACAAAGATGGGTATAGCTTTGCGATTCCTCGTGAGAACGGAGACCAGATTAAGGATGTCTTAAATACTCGATGGGGCGTTGTGGTTGCACTGTGCTTAATCCCTATTATTCCCATTGATTATTTTACCCGTAAAATTATCATGAGTCGAACTATGTCTTTTGTGCCTTTTTTAATGGCCATAGTTATTGGCTCTTCGGTAAGCAGGTTTGCAGCTGTTTGTTTTTCCAGCGTACGTCTGAGTAATTTTTTCTGGCCGTCTCTTTGGATAAGTCAGGACTGCATTGGGTACATGGTGTATACTATATATTTTGTTATTGGGATAGTTGTCATATGGTATACATGGGAAGATTTTAAAAAGATAAGGAATCTTTTGTAGGTGGTTATATGCAATGGGGTCTTCTGAAAAAGAGGACCCTATTTTTTTACTTTTTTTCGAATAACAGATATTTGGTCGCGAATTTCCGCAGCTTTTTCAAATTCTAGGTTGCGCGCCGCGAGCTCCATTTTGTTTTCCAATTCTTTTATAAGAACAGGAATTTCTTCATCAGAAACTTTTTTCAGATCAAACGGCAATTTTCCTGCTTTCTCTTTCTTGCTCTGACCTTTTAGCCAAAGGTCTTTTATTTTTTTCTTAATACTTTTTGGGGTAATGTTATGCTGCCTATTATATGCTTCTTGAATTGATCTTCTTCTGCTGGTTTCTGCGATTGCGCGCTTCATAGAGCCAGTAATTTTATCTGCGTACATTATAACACTTCCTTCGCTGTGGCGAGCTGCTCTACCCATTGTTTGAACTAAGCTAGTGTCACTGCGCAAAAACCCTTCTTTATCTGCATCAAGAATAACTACCAAAGAAACCTCTGGAAGGTCGAGCCCTTCGCGAAGTAAATTAATTCCAACCACAACGTCATAGGTGCCTAATCGCAAATCACGCAAAATATCTAAACGTTCCATTGTGCCTACTTCGCTGTGCAAATAGTGAACTTTAATACCCATTTCTGCTAAATATTCTGCAAGTTCTTCTGCTAAACGTTTCGTCAAGGTCGTCACTAACACACGTTGGTGTTTGTCGGTTCGAGTTTTAATTTGCTCAAGCAAATCATCAATCTGATTTTTGGTTGGCTTAATTTCTACAATTGGGTCAATCAAACCAGTTGGCCTAATCAATTGTTCTGTAACTCTGTTGTATTTTGAGTAATCAATATGTCCTTTGCTGTTTTTTGGAACAAGATTAATAGGTGATTTGGCTTTTGGCTCATCTTTTTTTTGCGGTGGTACTGATTTCGAGGATAGTGCGAGTTCATATTGCGATGGAGTAGCAGATACATAGATTGTTTGATTGGTTCTTTTTTTGAATTCATCAAATTGTAAAGGCCTGTTATCCATTGCACTTGGCAATCGGAAACCATAATCAACCAAAACCTGCTTACGAGCACGATCGCCATTATACATACCGCCAATCTGTGGAACTGTGATGTGTGATTCATCAATGAATAACAAAAAGTCATCTGGAAAATAATCCAAAAGCGTAGAAGGCGGCTCCCCGGGCTTGCGGAAATCCATATGTCTTGAATAATTCTCGATTCCATTTGCATATCCAACTTGATCCATCATTTCTAAATCAAACATTGTCCTCTCCTCTATGCGCTGGGCTTCGATTAGTTTATTTTGTTTTTTAAAAAATTGAATGCGCTCTTTTAGCTCTTCGCGAATATTCACAGTTGCTTTTTTAAGCTGATCTAGTTCAACCACATAGTGTTTTGCAGGATAAATATGCACTTCATCCTGTTTGGCTTGCTCGTCAAATATGTCCTCGCCAGTTAACGGATCAAATGCTTTAATGTCCTCAATTTCGTCTCCAAAAAAATCAATGCGATAGCTAAATTCTTCATATCCTGGCTGAACTTCTAATACATCGCCTTTTACTCTGTATGTTCCGCGCTTTAGGTCATAATCACTGCGTTCATACTGGAGTGAATTCAAAAGACGAAGTATATCATTTCGGTTTATCTTTTCTCCTTTTTTAATTTCAACACGCATGTTTTGATATGATTCTGGTTTTCCTAATCCATAGATACATGAGACAGAGGCGACGATGATAACATCACTCCTCGTTAAAAGCGCTGTGGTTGAAGCTAGTCGCAATCTATCAATCTCTTCGTTAATTTGAGTTTCCTTTTCTACATATGTATCACTTTTTGGAATATATGCTTCTGGCTGATAGTAGTCATAATATGATACAAAATAATGTACTGCATTTTTTGAGAAAAATTCTTGGAATTCACTCGCAAGTTGGGCTGCAAGTGTCTTGTTATGCGAAATTATTAAAGTAGGTCTTTTAACTTCTTGGATTATATTTGCCATTGTAAATGTTTTTCCTGAGCCAGTAACACCGAGTAAGGTTTGTTCCTTGTCACCATTTTTTACGCCACCAGAAAGATCCGCAATTGCTTGCGGCTGGTCGCCAGTTGGTTTGAATTTTGATTCTAACTTGAACTTCATATAAAAAAATGGTACCATCTAGTTTACCTCGATAACCATAAAATATCAATATCAACCCACGCAAAGGAGGTATCAAGACAATGGAGGGGCTCCTTAAGGAATTCGGAATCGAGCCTAGTTCTGAGTGGTATTTTGTCGGAACCAAAGAGGAGGGAGATGCTGTTCTAACAGACTGCTACTGCGCTTTGAATGACACAGAGCAAGGCAAAGTAGTGTTCTATATTTTGGATATTGTTGCTTATTATGAGCAAGCAGCAAAGAGGCGTATGGCATTGTCTTTGGAATGGGGTATGCGCTTCTCAATCATGCCCAAAGAAACATTCTCACGGAACACAATCGAGCCTGTGACTCTTATGAGGCAGGCATGCTCATGCGGGTTTTAAAAAAACAAGGGGGAAAAATATGCCGGGTTCTATGTCAGATCCAGTTGCAGAACACCAGCAACACGGAAGGCGATTCGACATCGCCACTAGCAGTGTGGAGATTCAAGAGGAACTCTGTGGGTGCGGGATATTAGATTCAGATAGTGAATATCCGTACGTAGTCCAAAGAAATGTCGGGGGAGATATCGAGGCTGCGCGTATAATAGCAGATCTCGAGAGCACTTTCGGAGAAGGACTCTTTTCTGCTGTATAGCAGATTTGTGTCGCACATGAGGGGGTTGCACAAGCAGCCCCTTCTTTTTTTGCCAAAAAAACACAAAACACCTATACTAGTTTCATATGATAGCATCATTAAAAGGGACAATTTTACAAAAAAAAGAACACGCAATTGCGCTTGATGTGGGGGGTGTTGGGTATGAAGTTGCAATTCCAAGCAATGAACTGGTTAAACTTAAACTAGGCGATGAATTGCTTGTTTTTACATATTTATCAGTTAGCGAGAGGGCTCTAGATTTATATGGAAGCGCGGACGAGAAAGTTATAGCATGGTTTAAGATGCTTTTGAATGTAAAAGGAGTTGGCCCAAAATCAGCTTTAGCAATTATCTCAAAAGCTAATCCAGAGGACTTATCCACTGCTTTACAGGCAGAGTCCGCGGACATCCTCGTCAACTGCGGAATTAATAAAAAAGCAGCAGAAAGAATTGTGCTTGAGTTAAAAAATAAAGCAAAAGATTTGATTGATGTAAAAGATAGGGCAACTTCGGCGTCTGTGACTCTTGATTCAGAAGCTATACAAGCGCTTGAAGCGCTCGGCTATTCACGCGAACAAGCAAGAGACGCATTGAAGCAAACAGAAGGAGATGATGTTGAGACAAAGATTAGGTCAGCTTTGCAAGTTTTAGGAAAATAGTATGTGGCAGAAGGTAGACAATCAAGATCAATGGCAAAGTAATAATTTTCTCCAGTCATGGGAATGGGGAGAATTTCAGAAATCTTTAGGTCGCGAGGTTCGTCGTTTGTCTTGGGATAACAAGATTTTTGTTCAGGCCATTAAGATGAATCTTCCGTTAGGAAAAAATTACTGGTATATTCCGCACGCTCCGGTAATTATATCCCAAACTCCAGAAGCATTTGCCGCAATGAGTGAATTAGTAGACGAACTAGGCAAGCATGGAGTTTTATTTTTGAGAGTTGATCCTATTGCTCGAATTGAGCCATCAACAGAAGAGCAAAAACAAGAAAGGAGTAATCGTTTGCTTGAGTTTGTTCCTTCAACACAACCAAGGTGCACGCGCGTGTTAGATTTGTCGCGAACAGAAGAATTACTGCTCTCACAAATGCATCAAAAAACCAGATACAATATCCGTCTTGCCCAAAAGAAGGGAGTAGAGGTGCGAGAGGGGCCTATTGAAGATTTTTTTAAACTTAATAAACAAACCAAACAAAGGGACAATTTTGTATCTCATCCAGATTCGCACTATAAAAAAATGTTTGACTCATTGCCTGG
>CAYOXH010000043.1:0-7373 GCA_964407875.1 uncultured Gammaproteobacteria bacterium | reverse complement strand
GCAATATACTTGTTAAAGAGTATATTGATAATGGGTGGAGTGGTGGAAGATTGGATCGTCCGTCTCTTGATGAATTAAGGAGAGATTTAAAAGAAGATCAATTTGATGTGGTTTATTTTTTGGATTCAGATAGAATCGCTAGACAATCAGATTATCAAGGTATTATTATTTCAGAACTACTTAGCAAGCTTGAATTTAAACCAGAATCAATCAAAAAATCTTTCGTTTGAGAATAATTATAACTTGTCCCATCTGTTGCCGTAAAATAATTACCTAATTGATTAAAATACTCTTGGCTAGGTAATAGTTGATAGATTGAGAGCATATTTTGGCTTATTATCTTAATTCGCTGCGAACTCAAAAAAGGTACAAAAAACTCTACACCTAAACTATCACCAAATAACAATGTTTTGGCAACTTTTGGTGTTCCGAGATGCGGTGTGCCTACAAAAATAATTTTGTTTATATTAGCACTATTGTTATCAAGAATATATTGTTTAGTTAAAAGCCCTCCCATGCTATGCGCAATAATATCAACTGTTTGATTTCCAGTTTGATTAAGCACCAAATCAATTTTTTGTTTTAAACTTTGAGAAGATGTATTAATATCTAGCCGCCAATCATATGGAAAAACAAAAAGATCAGTATTTTCCTGATAGCCAGCTGCTTCGAAACTATCTACAAGTCCATCAAATACATCATAGATCAAATTAATCGGTTCTCTTACTATATCCCCAAGTACAACAGTATCATCTATCGGAGACCCACTATCGTCCAATATTAAGACATCTATAAAATCATCGCCAATATCTGTTAACATCTCTCCGATATTGATCCAAATTTTATCACTACCCTTGTACAACTCCGTCCCCATAATCCCAGGAACTAAAATAACTGGAACACGTGTTGCCTTATCAGTCCAAGGGTCATACAATATGTCCCCTATTATCACGTCACCTGTGCCATCTGGATTACTCGCGATTGTTGGGCCGCTAACATCACCCCATTTATTATCACGCGCATCAAGCAGATCATCTAAATCATCAAAAGTAATTGCACTAGGCGTAGGCGAGCCAAGAACCAAATTGTTGCCAGAAAAAGTATTCCCTGTAATCGTTAGATTCGCAACATCAGCATCTGTGTCAATTGCAATACCCCTGCGGTTGCTGGAAAACGTGGAAATAGTAATACTGGCATTTGCTTGGAATGAAATGCCTATTGCATCATAGGTGTTGCTGATAATTGAATCAGACAAAGTAAGAGACGTGTCCCCGTTTCTCATGGTAATGCCATTGTTGTTGCTGTACTCAATGGTTGTGCTTGCAATAGTTGTTTGCGCTCCGCTTAACAACTCAAATATTCCACTATTAAATCCTCCATAGCGGATGATGGCGTTGTTGACTGTAACTTGCGAATTACCAGAAGAGGCCTGAATCTTTTTCCAATCACCAACAGCCGGGCTGGTCGCCGCGCCATCTGAGTTTGTGTCGCCACCATAAGTATCGTCTTTAGATGAAGTGATGATCACAGGGCTTGTGCTAGATGCTTCGCCAATTATGATATTACCATTTGTTAAAATGATAGAACGATTTGATTGCATTTTAACAACAACACCTGGCTCAATTGTTAATGTGTTTCCGTTTGTGACCGTTATATCGCCGGTAACAATATACGGGCTGTTCGCCAAAGACATTAATCCTCCTGCGCCAGAAGGATATCCCGCGAGATTTGTTGCCGCTTGCATAGATTTTGCGTCAAATAAAAATAAAATAAAAAAACCGATTATTATATATATAATAAATCGGGATTTGAAAATTTTTGTTTTTGGTATATGTCCCTCCATATCCATATATAATAAATATACGCTTTTGGATATTTAAAATCAATGTGGATTTTTGCGATCACGATGCCACATTTCGGGATTGTTGGAAATATAACGCCGCGTATTAAACAACTGTTCATCATTACGAATAATTTGTTCGTAAAAATTACGTTGCCATTTAAAATGTTCGTATCCGTTTTGGTTGCACCATTTGGTGACGCCGATTTTAAATCCACGTATCATTCCGGACAACGAACGGGGGATGGGTTGTTGAAATTTGTTGGTTTTCCATTCACGTTTCGTTGATTTTTCACGTTCCCGTCCCCGTAGGGGCAGAAGATTATCTGCCCCTACGGTGTGACGTTCGTTGTCATCAACAACATCTGTTGGGTTTTCGTGGTCATCATCAATAATTTCAATGATTCCATGCACATGGTTGGGCATGACAATCCATTCATCCAATTTCGCATTGGGATAATGTTGTGGGATGTCGCGCCAACATTGGGCAACCATTTTACCAATATTTGTTAATGCAACAAAATATTCATCACCACGATAATCACAAAATACATCCCCAAAATGACAAATTTTTTCGTCTGTGCAAATGGTTACAAAATACAAACCCGGATATGAATAATCATATCCTTGTATACGAATTGATTTTCCGATTTCGATATGCCATGCCCCTCCATTAATATGAATCATTATACCACAATCAAAAAGACGCCCCACTGAATTGGGACGTCTTTTTTATCAAATTATATTCGGGTCATTCGGATGAATTCGGGTATTCGGATCGCTCCTTACATCATGCCCATACCGCCACCTGGCATGCCACCGCCCATGCCACCAGCCATTGCTGCTGCAGCCGCGGCATCTGCGCCTGAGCCCTTTTCTTCTGGAACATCAGTAACCACTGCTTCTGTTGTTAAGAACATAGAAGCAATTGATACTGCGTTTTGCAAGGCAGAGCGAGTAACCTTTGTTGGATCAACAATTCCTGCCTCAACCATGTCTTCATACTCATTAGTTGCTGCATTATAGCCGACATTGCCTGATTGCTTTTTGACTTCTTCTGCTACTACACTTCCTTCACGTCCTGCGTTAAACGCGATTTGACGAATTGGCTCTTCGAGAGAGCGTCGGACAATGTCTACACCAACTTGTTCGTCTGAATTCTCGACACGAACGCTATCAAGAGATGTAATTGCCCGCAAAGGAGCAACTCCGCCACCTGGCACAATGCCCTCTTCAATTGCGGCCTTTGTTGCTTCAAGTGCGTCTTCGATTCTGTGCTTTTTCTCTTCCATTTCTGTTTCAGTGGCTGCACCTACTTTAATGATTGCAACGCCCTTGCCTAGTTTGCCAAGGCGCTCATTTAATTTTTCTTTGTCATAATCAGAATCACTTTGCTCAAGCTCTTTCTTGATTTCGGAAATTCTTGCATCAATTGCGCTTTGGTCTGCTTTGCCTTCTATGATTGTGGCGTTTTCTTTGGTAGCAACAATTTTGCGGGCATGGCCCAACATATCTAATTCTGTGTTCTCAAGCTTTAGGCCGATGTCTTCGCTAATTACTTTAGCGCCAGTGACAACTGCAATATCTTCTAACAATGCTTTTCTGCGGTCACCGAATCCTGGAGCTTTAATCGCTAACGCGTTAAATGTTCCTCGAAGTTTGTTTACAACTAATGTTGCCAAGGCCTCACCTTCTACATCTTCTGCGATTATGACAATATCCTTTTTACCGGTTTGTGTAACCTTTTCTAGAACTGGCAAAATTTCTTGGATAGATGAAATCTTTTTATCAGTAATCAAGATATAGGGGTCTTCCATTACTGCTTCTAGGCGGTCTGTATCAGTAATCATATACGGAGATACGAACCCATTATCAAATTGCATGCCTTCTACCAGTTCAAGCTCTAAGCCAAAAGATTGGCCTTGCTCTACTGTAATAGGGGCCTCATGCCCAACTTTTACAATTGCCTGCGCTATAAGCGCACCAATTTCTTTATCATTTGCGCTGATTGATGCAACTTGGGCTACATCACTAACTTGCGTTGGGTCAATTTGCTTTGATTGTTCTTTTAAGGATTCCACAACTTTGTCAGTTGCCGCATCCATACCGCGCTTAACTGACAAAGGATTTGCGCCTGCGGTAACGTTTTTGATTCCAGCTGCTACCATGGTTTGCGCCAAGAGTGTCGCTGTAGTTGTTCCGTCGCCTGCTACATCATTAGTTTTGTTTGCGACTTCTTTAACCAGTTCTGCGCCAATATTTTCGAACTTATCCTCAAGTTCAATTTCCTTTGCTACAGTTACGCCGTCTTTAGTAATGGTTGGCGCTCCAAAGCCCTTATCCAAAACAACATTTCTGCCTTTTGGGCCGAGCGTTACTTTAACTGCGTCTGCTAATTTGTCCACGCCTTTCTTAATTGATTGACGCGCCTCCTCATTAAATAATATTTGTTTACTCATATATGCGTGTTAATTGCGCTTCGTGTATTTCGTGCTTTTATTCGTGTTACTTCGTGTGTGACACGAACATTAACGAATAATAACACGAACTTTACGAACGCGTCTTTTGCGTTAATACTTATTCTATAACTCCAACAATATCTTCTTCTCCAACAACAAGGACTTCTTCTCCGTCTACTTTAACCTCGTCTGCTGAATACTTCTTAAATACTACCTTGTCACCGACCTTTACTGACAAAGGTGAAATTTCTCCAGAATCCATTCTTTTGCCAGGGCCTACTGCAATAACTTCTCCTTGCTCTGGTTTTTCTTTATCTACTGTGTCTGGAAGCACTATTCCGCTTGCAGTAACTTCTTCTTCTGCAAGTGGTTTGACGATTATTCTATCGCCTAATGGTCTGATATTCATAATTTCTACTTAATTAATAATTTGTTTTATCACTCTAAAACCTTGAGTGATAATTATAATGCGATTTTGTATTATAGCAGATAAAATTAATCTGTCAACCCTATATTTTTGCCTATTATTAGATAAAAAATCCCCTCAGATTGCAAACACTCAAAAGCAATCCGAGGGGCGGATGGCCAGCTAGCGAGCCGGGTCACCAACTGACCAAATTAACAATTACACGCTTTTTGCGCGACTGCCAAATAGTAAATTCGCCGAGAGGGAGCAAATCCCTCTTATGTGGCGCGAGAGGGGAATTCGCGCCACTAAGGAACTTTTTTATGCGGAAGAGGACCGGAAAAAACGCATAGCCCCCTATAGCCCCCTCTCGGCTAAAGAACTCAGACATTTTATCACATATCAGGACATTGTCAACCCAGGCACCAAGACTCGAGTACTCGTCTGGTGCTGGGCAGGCCCAGCCACATAAAAAAATTAGGCCTTGACGTCTGGGGTGCAGAGGTCAAGGCCTAGAGAGAGGGGAAGGAAGGTCGCCTTCGAGGAGATGTGGGGAGTTTTTACCCACGACCTTCTTTCATATGAGGGAAGTATATGTCCCCCCTCAAAGAACAGGAGGCCTGCGCATTCGCGAGGCCCTCAGTTGAACTAGGGTCGCACTCGCCTATTTTGCCAACAGACGATACCTGGATTTGCATCCGCTTGCCGCATCGGACTATCAATGCTCCGCACGTGGACGGCCTAACCATTGGGGTGATGCCAGCCCACCGGAAGGGGCCACAGCCGGCCGGTCTATGCCCAGCCATTCCGTGACATTGATATCAACTCGCCTGCAAATTTTGCAGGCTTCCCAAGGAGTTACGGACTCCTAATCCGCGGGGACATGCGTCCCTCCTTTCTCACTTATGGTGAGCCAGGTACCGGTATGGCGACAATGCCACCGACCGCCTCCTGACTCTACGGTTTTTGAAAGGTTGGTGCTTGCGCGATTTTCGAACAACATGGGCTCGCACAAACCCTTAATCGTGGGTGGCCAGACAGGTAGCGTACAAAGGAGTTCACCACTCTGTGACACTCCTTCCTCAGTCGGGCACGCTTTAATTATTGAGTACCTTCCAGCCACCCCAAACTGGAGCGGGGACAAAACTTCACTCACAAGGAGAGTTTTCAGCTAAAAGCTGATGAAGTTCGCCCCCGCACATAGAGATATAGGCAGGGAAACGCAGAGAGAAACCATAAGGGGAAGGGCTCGCCTCCCTGCCACATAAATATAAAGGGCAATGTTTCGAAAAAAATAGAATATACCTATTGTAAAGAAATGTCAAGAAAAATCAAATTTTTAAATCACTTTTTACCTAATTTAAGGAAAAATATACTAAAATATACCATTAATATCATCATTCCAGAATATAAAGACCAAAGATAGTGGTCAAATAATGAAATTATAATAATAGGAAGAAACAAAATTCCAGCTCGAAGAATGCGCATCCTTTTTTTGCGCATGAAAATAGAAGATAGAAAATAGAGAATGGAAAATAACACAACTATCCCCAATTCTGCCCATACTAGCATTAATACATTATGCGCTGGCTGGTAATAATATGATGGCTGCGAATTATCTATATCTTGATGAACTGCTAAACCATAGTTCCCTATTCCAGTTCCTAATATTCGATTTTGCTTAATAACTTCCCATGCCTCTCCAAATCCTGCAACACGCTCTTGGGTTGATTTTACTTCTAATCTATCTTGATTATTTATCCTTGATGATAATTGATCTGGAAAAAGAGCTCCAAACAACACAACTACTATAATAAGTATCCCAGTTAATTTAATAGCCAGTCGCCTGAATAGTTTTTCCTTTATACTTATTATTATAAAAATCCCAATAAAAATTAATGCTGCAAGCCACGCGCTCCGAGAAAATGTCGCAAGCAATCCAAATACTATAACCGCAAAAAACAAATATCGAATTGCAAATCGCATTTTTGTGATTTTATCTTTAGCTCCCCTAACTTCTTGGACAAGACCGCGCGACACAGCAATCAAAGATAATAAAGAAACAACTAGCCATCCGCCCAAAATATTTGGATGCGGAAAAGTTCCATACGCTCTCAGCCATCTGGAACTATCTGTTTCAACAACAGACGTACCAAGCATATCAGCAGTTTGCTGTGCCATTCCAAAAATAGTAGACCCAGGAACAACCTGTAGTAATGATTGAGTAATGGCAATTGTTGCTTGGATGAAACCAGACGCAATAATTGTCCAAGCTAGGCCATTAAAAGAAACAACACGCGAGATAAGAACTAAAAAAATAACTCCTGCTTCAAGCAAAACAATCCAATGCTCTAATGCAACACTAGAATTAACTGACCAGATAATTGATAATCCAGACCATATAATAAGTATCGCGAGTATGCCAATTGGGGATTTTAATCTTTTAAAAGAAAAACTTGGCTTATTATGCTTAATAGCTAAAGCGCCTTTTGCTAGTAATGCAACCAAAAGAACAAAAAACAATACTTCTGTTGCATATAAGGATTGTGTTCCATATTCCCAGTATCCACCATTTATATTTCCCTCAACAAGAATAAGCCGCGCTTGCCAAGGGATGAGGAAGACAAAGAGAATGGTTCCGTATTTTATTATTAAATCTAAATATTTC
>CAYOXH010000042.1:0-7445 GCA_964407875.1 uncultured Gammaproteobacteria bacterium | reverse complement strand
AAAAAAGAAGCTTATTTGTTATTGAGCAAGATAGAAGTTGCCTTGGCTTGGCAGGCATCTAGCCATATAAAAAGCGAATTAGCAAAGCTAGATTCTGCATCTGTAAAGCCGGTTTTATCAGAATATAGGACAATAACCACAAAACTTAAAGCACTGGCATTGCCTTTATTAGATGCCAGTGAAGTTCGCAATTTAATACAGAATAATCTTGAATTTATTGACAAATCAACAGAAGAATATCTTGTTTCTGGAATTCGCGCTTGGTTTGCAACGCAACCAGAGGAAGAGCAAGGAACTGCAAGAGATAATATTGTCCAAAGCATTCCAAAAAATAATCCAATAGGAGATAAAATTAAGTCAGCCCTTCAAGTTGGGGAGTTTGCATCTGGATTAGAGGCATCTGGCGAAGAATCAGTTAATATCCAAGACAAGGATAAATTGTTTGATGAGGAAGAATCAAATGAATTGCAAAAACATGCTAAAAAAGCAACAGAAGTAGGCACAGCTGGGTTAATTGTTGATAATTTAGATGCTTTAGCGCAAGAAATTTTTACAATATCCAAAAGCCGCGAAAATAAAGAACTATTCCTTAGCCGTACGCGGTCACTGCTCAAATCACGTTTGCGGGATGTGAGAACAAAAGTGGATTTAAAGGAATATTTTGCGCGCCCTTTTGCGGTTGGCGGGCTTGGGTTAGATGGTGATATTCTTTCACAATCACTTGTGCTAGCAGAAAATGAATATAAGGAAGTGCATAAAGAGGGGAAGGTTCAAGGTTCCCAGCCAAAGGCTGGTCAGCCTCTGGCTGAAAGGTTCAAAGTTCAAAGTGAAAAATCAGTGAGTCAAGAGCCCGAAAAAAAACAGGTTCATCAAAAAATTCCAGCACCAAAGCAGAAAGAAAGAGTTGCAATTCCAAAACCGCAAGCTAAAGAGCCAAGAATTAAAGTTGGTGAACAAAAACAAGGTGGCCAAGCGGAGATTGATAAACTTATTACACAGGATGCGGGAAAGCCGTTTGATCTTGGTTCCGGCTATTCAAAGAAAAGAGTCCAGAGTGCAATTAAACAAATACCTCCGCCTCCACGGCGGACAGGTAAGCCAGATACAAAACAACCAGTTGCAGTTTCTAAAAAACCAGAAGTTTCGGTTGCTAAGAATCGAATTGTTCGTCCCGAAAAAGTTGATTTTGGAGGAAAATCAAGAATGCAAGATATTAAGCATAGTAGTTCTGTTGTTGAAAAACCAAAAATAGAAACAGTAGGACTCTCAGATGAATTTCGTTTATTAAATTTGGGTGATTTTAGAAAACTAGGAGATGCCGAAGCAGCGGTTGAGACGTTGCTACAAAAACTTGAGGTGCTGGCGCAGGAATCCATAAAAGACAAAATTTCAGCAATTAAAGGCCTTCGTTCTAGTGAATTAAACCATCAGTACCTGGCAGTTGGAGAAGCAAGCATTGGAGGAGCAAAAAAATTAGCAGATGTTTTAGCAGATAAAAGCGTGAATCCGGATAATATGAGCGAAGATGAATTTTTTGCAATTGCAAATCTTAATAGTCGGTTAAAATAATCTAAATGCCGCAATTCGTTGTTCCACAATTTATAGATGTTGAGGATAAGATCATTGGCCCAATTACAGTTCGCCAGTTTATTATGGGAATTGTGGTTATGATGTTTATTTTTGTAGCGTATAAATTCGCTGATACTGCCTTATTTATTATTGAAGCACTTTTGCTTTTTGGATTATATCTTTTGGTTGCGTTTATTAAAATTAATGGCCAGCATTCATACATATTTGTATTGAATATTGTAAAAACACTTACACGTCCTGGGTTGCGAATATGGATGAAAAAGCCAGTAATACGCCAAAAGCCAAGCGCAAAAAAAGAAATAAAAGAAGAAGATGTTCCATTACCGCCTATGCCGCGCAAGATTGCCTCTCAACACGCGCTTTCATCTTTGGCCTTATTGGTTGATACAGGAGGGAAGTATAGGCCGGAAGACGTTCTTAAAAATGTAAAACCGAAAACTCAAAGCTCAAAAAAAGAGCCCAAAACTAATTCAAAACCTTGATTCTTTAATTACATGCCAAAATCAAAACTCGCAAAAAATAAAACAAGTACATCAACACAACAGTATCTTGATATCGCTGAAATACGCGATGATATTGTTATACTTAAAGATGGTGGAATGCGTGCCGTGCTTTTGGCCTCATCAGTTAATTTCGCGCTAAAGTCAGAAGATGAACAAAACGCAATTATCCAAAGTTATATTATGTTTTTGAATTCTCTTGATTTTCCTATTCAAATTGTAATCCAATCAAGGCAGCTTAATATGGATAAATATCTTGAAGAGTTGAAAGTTAAGCAAAAAGAGCAGACCAATGAACTTCTAAGCGAGCAGATTGGAGAATATTACCAATATATTAAAGAACTTATTACTTTAGGAGAAATTATGAGCAAGCGCTTTTATATTGTAGTTCCTTACTCAGTAGGAGATAAAAAAAATGCTCATAAAGGATTTTTTGCCCAAGTAGGAACCGTAATCTCTCCTGCCAAACTTATTCTGCTTTCTGATAAGCTTTTTAATCAAAACGCGCTAAAACTAAGGAACAGAGTTGAAAAAGTGGCATCTGGCCTTGCTGGGCTTGGGGTGACCGGTGTGCAGCTTAATACGCAAAGTTTAATAGAATTGTACTATAATTCATATAATCCAGAATTATCACAATCGCAAAAGTTACCAGACGAAAAGCAATTAAAAGTAGATGAATAACAACACGTCATCCTGAACAAGCGAATCGCCGTACTCGGCGATTAGCGCGGTGAAGGATCCCGTCATAGACGCTCAAATGTATTCCACGGGATCCTTCACTGCGTCGCCCCGCATGCGCGCGGCTCCTTGTTCAGGATGACGTGGTATAAAGATGTTTGACCCAAATAAATTACAAACCAAGGCACCACAAAAACCTTCTGAAAACCAGCAGGGTTTTCCTGTGCCGAAAGAGACAGATACCCAATTAATTACCGAAGAAAAGGTCTTAAGCGAGGGAAGTGTGGCAATAAAAGATCTTATTGCTCCTGCTTCTTTAAGGGTACAGTCAGATCATATGGAATTGAACGGGCACTGGGTTCGATCTTTCTTTGTGGTGAACTACCCGCGATATATTAATGTTGGCTGGTTCGCGCCAGTAATTAATTTTAGCGCGACCATGGATGTTGGAATGTATTATTATCCTGTTGCAAGCGATGTTATTCTTAATGACCTTAAGAAAAAGGTTGGCGGATTAGAAGCGCAGCTTATTGCAGACCATGAAAAGGGCGCCCCTCGAGATCCGCTACGAGAGACGGCTTTGCGTGATATAGAAGCGCTGCGTGATGCATTAACGCAAGGAACAGAGCACTTTTTTCAGTATTCACTGTATGTAACTATTTATGCAAAAGATAAAAAAGAATTAGACAATCTTTCGGAACAAGTAGAATTAATGCTGGGTTCAAAGCTTGTTTCAACCAGACGCGCCTTATGGCAGGCAGAACAAGGGTTTAACGCAACCTTGCCTTTGGCAAATGATGAACTAGGCATAAGCTTTAACATGAATACGTCTCCAGTTGCCTCATCGTTTCCATTTATTTCATCTGAACTTACCTCTGATACTGGCATTCTCTATGGCGTGAACCGCCATAACAATAGTTTAGTAATTTTTGATAGATTTAGCTTGCCCAATGCCAATTCAGTAGTATTTGCTACCAGTGGAGCTGGAAAAAGTTACGCAGTAAAACTCGAAATTTTAAGAAGCATGATGATGGGTACTGATGTAATTATTATTGATCCAGAAAGGGAATACCAGCATCTTGCAGAAGCAGTTGGAGGCACGTACATTGATATATCCCTTAATTCGGACTCAAAAGTTAATCCATTTGACCTTCCGCGTACTGTAGGAGAAGGTACAAACACTTCAGATGTTATTCGAAGCGCGGTAATTACGCTCAAAGGATTAGTTAGATTAATGCTTGGAGATGTTTCAAATAAAGAAAAAGGCGAGCAGGCGCTCACCAACGAAGAGGACTCTATTATAGATAGGGCTTTGCTTGAGACATACGCAAAAAAGGATATTACCGCCTCAAGCGATCTTTCTACTATTAAATCGCCTTTAATGCAGGATTTTCAGGAGATTCTAGAAGGCATGGAAGGTGCCACAAACCTTGTTGCCCGGCTTAAAAAATTTACAGAAGGAACTTTTTCCGGGCTTTTGAATGATCCAACAAATGTTGATATCAACAACCAGCTTGTAATATTTTCTGTTCGTGACTTAGAGGATGAACTAAGGCCAATGGCGGTTTATACTATTGTTAATTATATTTGGAATATTGTGCGTTCTAGCTTAAAGAAAAGGGTTTTAGTTGTTGATGAGGCATGGTGGCTTATGCAGCACGAAGACAGCGCGAAATTTATTTTCGCATTAGTTAAACGGTGCCGCAAATATTATCTTGGAGTAACCACTATTACGCAGGATGTAAATGACTTTCTTGCCAGTGCTTATGGCCAGGCAATTGTAACCAACTCGTCGCTCCAACTATTGCTTAAGCAATCTCCAGCCGCAATAGATAAAATTGTAAAGACATTTATACTAACAGAAGGAGAAAAATACCTTTTGCTTGAAGGAAGCGTTGGCGAGGGAATATTTTTTGCAGGCAACAAGCATGTAGCCATCAAAGTAGTTGCCTCATATTCCGAAGATCAGGTTATTACTTCAGACCCAAAACAGTTGCTTGAAATTGAACAGGCAAAAAAAGAATTTAAGGAACAGTATAAAGGAGAACAGGAAAAGGGTAGTTAGGAATTTGAGAATTTGAGTAGTTGTCATCCCGAGCGGAGTGAATCGCTGTACTCAGCGATGAATGTAGTCGAGGGATCTCTTTTTTAAAGAATGAAAGAGATCCCTCCACTTCGCTCCACACTGGGTATAGTGTGTCACTTCGGTCGGGATGACAATTATAACAGGGATGACAAAACTATTAACTTCTTACATATGTCACAAAGAAATAAAATTATAATCATAATAGTTGGGGCTTTATTAATTTTTGGGCTGTTTGTTGCTATTGTTTTTGATCTTTTTCCTTCAAAAGAAGAACCACAACAAGAGGAGACAGCGCAAGTTGAAGTTGATTTGTCTTTCTTAGAAGATGAGGAAACATTATTGCCAGAGGATAGTATTTTTGACGCGTCAAATAGAGATGAGTTTGAATCACTTGCCCCTGGGGTTATTGGAGAAGAATCAATTTCAGCGCTTGAGAGAGAAGCCCAGGACTTAGCTGAATTTTTTATAGAGCGTTTTGGAACATATTCTTCTGATGCGCAATACGCGTATATTGATGATTTAGAAGGTTTTATGACGCAAGAAATGCAAGCATGGACAGAATCATTTAAACAGCAGCAGCCCAAAACAAGAGGTTATTTTGCGATTACTTCAGATATAGCTACAATTAATACAGAAACGTTTTCGCTTTCTAGCCAAGAAGCGGAATTTTCTGTGTTGCTTAATCGCACACAGGAGAGCGGTAACGCGGTTGACCAATATCAGCAACAGGCAACAGTTAATTTAGAACAGAATAGACAAGGGACTTGGAAGGTTAGCGGTGTTTATTGGGGAGAGCGGGTAGCTAAATAACCAACCACCAATTTCCAATAACCAAGAAAATTACAAGGTTCAAATCTCAATAACCAAAAATTAAGATTTTGAATTTTGGTGATTGGTTATTGTATCTTTCTTGATTATTGGAAATTGGCTATTGGAAATTTTGACATGTTGGGTTATGGTTATTCCTTAGTTATTGGAAATTGGTTATTCATATATTATGGCTCTTCCAGCACTTAAAATAGACGATGTTTCTTCAAGCACTAGTTCAATTGACCCTTCTAAAGTCAAAGTTAAAGGAAATGTTATTGATATTACTGATGTTGTTGAAGATGTAGCACAGGATATACAAGAGGAAATTGCACAGGCATTTAGGAATAGAGATAAAAGCAAGATTAAAGTTGAAAGTAGCGGCAATCCACAAGAGTCAGTTGATTCAGTATCTGGAGGCGAAAATGAGGATGTTTCTCCGAGCCAAGAACAGGCGCACAAGGGCGCTCTTAATAGAGCTAGGAATGAATCTAAATCCCCTGAAGCTGACCAACCCTCATCTGGCGAGCAAGAAGAAGAGGAGCCAGCTTCGGATGAAGAGGGGGAGAAGACGACCACAGATAACGCTGATGACGCAGATTCCGCAGATAAGCCCGCCAAAAACAGGTCCGCCTCTGGTGGAAAAGAGGGAAAAAAGCCGACCACAGATGACGCTGATTCCACAGATGACGCTGATGAAGATGGAAAAGAAAAAGAATCTACTGACCAAGGTCAGCCACAAGCAGAAGGCACAGAACAAGCACCTGATTCCCAATCAGAAGAAAATAGTGGTAACGAGAATCAAGCTCCACAACCAGATGGCTCAGAAGAATCCCAAGAAAAACCTAAAGAAGGAGAGGACGAAAATCAACAATCACAAGATCCAAACGCGCAGAATCCAAATCAAGAACAAGATGAAAAATCAAGAGGCACGCTTAAAGAACCAGGCAAAGAAGACGAAGATAATAAGCCAAATAAAAAATCTGATAATAAGGACGCAGAAAAAGAACATTTAAAAAAGCAAAAATCAGAAAAATTACCAGAAGATCTTTCAAAGAAAGGCAAAAAAGATAAAAAAGGTAAAAATAAGAAAAAGGATGAAGAAAAAGAAGATATACCAAAAAAAGGGTGGCAGAAAAAAATTAGCAAGCGCTTGAATATGCTCAAAAGGCGAAAAAAGGCGCTTAGCAAAAAATCAGGGGCCAAAGGCGGGGCTAAAGATAAGGCAGCGCATGCTAAGAAACAGTATAAAAGGATTAAAACTATTATTAGGGTTATAAAGATTGCTTCAATGGCTGGCACTTCAGTGGGTGATGTATTTTTTTCCTTAAGCGTATTATTTTTAACTATTAACGGAGAGTGGATTTATTCTAAATTCAATAAAAATTATCCTTTTGACAAGCTTGATAAAGCAATGCTAGTAACTGGATGGGCTGTCGTTCTAATTGTTCTTGGTATTTTATCTCTTATTATTATGTTTTATATCTATTCATACAAGCAGATTGGCGCATTTATGTAATTGTAAAATTTATGAACATATTAAAAAACAGTTCAATTATCCGTTTATGTTTAGTTGTTGGAGTGCTTAGCGCGATGTTTTTTGCTCCTGCTTTTGCGCTTGCTGATGAGAATGACAAAGAGCCAGAAAGCATTAATGCAGCTGATGATATAAATGTTAAGCTTCAGATTCCTTTGCCTTTTGTGAGAACAGGTCCAACTGCAGAGAATTCTGAGTGCGAGGCTGGAAAGGTTTGCAATTTAACAGAGTATATTAAAGGAGTGTA
>CAYOXH010000041.1:0-7790 GCA_964407875.1 uncultured Gammaproteobacteria bacterium | reverse complement strand
CCGCAGATATCTGCGGGTTTTTGCTAGTAGAGATCTGGGTTCTGAAGATGAATAAGCGCTGTTACAATGGATTGCTTGGTGTATTCTTTTCTGTTTATTTTTCCTTTTGATACTATTCCAATGGTTCCTTCTGCATGGCCAACATACTCTTGTTTTGTTAAACCGAGCGAGAGGGTTGCCTCGCTAATATTCATTCCTTTTTTATGGACAAGCTCCATGACTTTTGGCGGATATTCAAAAGCAGAGGAAAATCCAAGATGAATCTGCTTGCTATCATAAATAGCGCACACACCAAGATCCATGTATCCTGTTTTTGTGTGCGGCACTTTAAACATTCCGCTTTCTAAGCCAATACTATAATCACAGTTCTTGAACGAATTTTTTGCTCGATTGATTGCGCCTTGAATGGTTTCTTTAAGCGTCATTGGTTGTTCTGCAATACCTGACTCAACTTCTAATGCCACGACTTCTGCTCCTGCTAAAAAATCATAGTCAGCAATTGTTTCTTTAACTGCGTCTATTTTTGTAGGATTTTTTGTGCCGACATTTATTCTCATGCAGCAGACAATTTATTGGTATATGTCATGGTCGCCAGTTGAATGGAAGTATGCTGTTTGTTTTCGCGCGAATTCAAACAGTATGCGATATTTATAGCCAATTGAAAATGACCAAAACTCTTTTAATCTACCATGAAGTTTATGTGTATCAAGTGATGGATGAAAAGGGTCTTTTCGAAAGATAGATTCGTTTCGTTCTGCGGTATCTTTAATTTTTTCTGGCAACTTTTTATATTCACGTCTAAATTTGGACGTGTAAATAATTTTCATATTGATTTTATCTGAGGTCTTTGAGGGAGTGGAGTACTTTGCCTTTGCCTTCTTTTATTTCTTTTCGGCTTTCATCTAATTCAATGATAAGCTTTTCCTCCATCCAAGCACGCAAGAGAGAGCGAAAGAATTCACTTTTGCTTGAATATTTTCCCGTCTTGACCTCTTTGGTTACTACCGAAGACATTTCAGGTGGTAGAGATAGATTTATTACTTGTCTCATAAAGCAATTTTCTTTTTCATAGTGGAGGTTTAATGTATAGTAATACACTGTATTACAGTGTAACATGGATTTTACTTTTGTCAAATTCATGCTAACCTAATCTAATATGCAAGAACAGAGAATCATATCAAGCCAAGTACGCAGCAATGAAGACAATGCATTAGATTTGTCATTGCGGCCAAAGACATTATCTGAATATATGGGACAAGCCAAGGTTAAACAGAACCTTGAGATTTTTATGGGTGCCGCAAAAAAGAGAGGTGAGCCAATTGAGCATGTATTAATTTATGGACCACCTGGACTTGGCAAGACAACACTTGCCGGAGTTATTGCAAACGAGATGAATGTAAACATCAAAGTCACAAGCGGCCCTGCAATCGAACGTGCAGGGGACTTAGCCGCAATCCTTACTAATTTAGAAGAAGGTGATATTTTATTTATTGACGAAATTCATCGTCTTAATAAAACTATCGAAGAAGTCCTATATCCTGCAATGGAAGATTACGCGCTAGACCTTGTCGTAGGAAAGGGTCCGTCTGCGCGAGTACTCAAATTAGATCTTCCTCGGTTCACTTTGATTGGTGCCACGACTCGCATCTCACTGTTATCGTCACCACTGCGTGATAGGTTCGGCGCAATTTATCCGCTAAACTTTTATGAAGAAGATGAAATAAGCGAGATTATAAAAAGAAGCGCAGGTATTTTATCAGTTTCAATAGACAATTCATCGAACACAATAATTGCACAGCGTTCACGCCGCACTCCGCGCGTTGCAAATCGCTTGTTAAAACGCGTGCGCGACTATGCAGATGTTAAAGGAGATGGAATAATTTCTACAGAATTGGCTTATGCCGCGCTTACTATGCTTGAAGTAGATAATCTTGGTTTGGACCAGGTCGATAGAAAAATTTTATCAGCGATAATTGAAAAATTCAGTGGCGGACCAGTTGGACTAAACACCTTAGCAGCTGCAACAAGCGAAGAAATGGCAACCATAGAAGATATTTACGAGCCATTTTTAATGCAAATCGGATTCTTGGAGCGCACTTCGCGTGGACGTATGACAACCAAACGCGCGCACGAACACTTAGGTATGTCTGACATATCGTCATCCTGAACGAGTCCGCCGATTTCTGCGGACGAAGTGAAGGATCCCGCGAATACTTACTGCAGTGAATTAAGACGAGGTCCTTTGCTAGTGCTCAGGATGACGTGAGTTTGTACCTTGACTTTTGTCTCTAGCTATGCTATACTTGTTGTAGATTAAGTTTTGTTTTCCCGTTTCTAGACATCGTACCAAGTGCGGTGTCTTTTTGTGTTTGTTTCTCAAAAATGGAGATAAACACAATATGATATACACGCGACGGCAAATAGAATACTTCAAGAAATGCCTCTTGGGCTCTGTTTTTGCTTTTTCATTTGTTTTTGCGTTCCCGCAAGTTTCTTTAGCTGCTCAGGAAAACTACGTTTCTTTGAGCCGCGGGGAGGGTTTAAAATACTATCATACAGTGCTTGGTCCAGAAAAATACGCTAATTCTATAGAAAATATCTATGAAAGAGATGAAAAATTTATTCCTGTACCGCAACCAGAAGAAGAGCGCGAATATTTGCCTTTAGAGGGCCCGCCGCGCGTGGTGAGCGAGCACTGGATTACAGTTACTGCATATTCCTCAGAACCGCGCCAAACCGACTCAACGCCTTTTACTACTGCATGGCAAACACCTGTTCGCGATGGTGTTGTTGCTATAAATTTTTTGCCAAAGGGCGCTATGGTGCGATTTCCAGATAAGTATGGAGATAAGATATTTGTTGTTGAGGATAGAATGAATGTTCGATACCAGTACAGGGCAGATATATGGATGTATACACGCGCAGAAGCAAAACAATTTGGTCTTAAGTATTTACGCATGGAAGTTCTTTCAACAAAACTTCCACGCGATTATGTGTTAACTAATTATAAGGCAGCATTCCCTGGTATGAAATAATCCTGTACACAAAAAGTGTTCAGTAGTTTGGCCTGTGTTATTGGCTGGATTTTTTTTGTAAAATCATCTATTGTATATACAGATTTCTGCTCGGGCTGACCTGACTGAAACGTGGCCACGTGGCCGAGTGGTTAGGCAGGGGTCTGCAAAACCCCTTACACCGGTTCAATTCCGGTCGTGGCCTCCACAACAAAACACCCGCCGAATCGGCGGGTGTTTTGACAATGGGTTTCTGCTCTGATGTTCTGTTATTTGAGTTATCAAATAACAGGACTGGAGTTATCTGGTCATTGGATCATGATAATCTCCAAAGCATTTAACCCCATCATAAAAATATAAAGAACAGTAGAGTATTATGATATCACATTGCTCGCGCATGTCAAGAGATTTATTTTTCTTTTGCGAGAGCAACAGTATTTTTAAGCAACATAGCAACAGTCATTGGCCCGACACCCCCAGGTACTGGGGTAATCCATGAAGCAGATTCTTTACAGCTTTCAAAATCTACATCACCGTTTGTCTTGTCGCCAATGTAGGTTGTGCCCACGTCAATGATAATGGCCCCTGGTTTAGTATATTCTTTGGTAATAATGCGCGGTTTTCCAATTGCAGTGATTAGAATGTCGGCTTTACAAGTTTTTGACCGCAGATCTTTGTCATTAGGGTTAACAGACTTAGTGGTAGTATCAAATGCAGCAAGTGTATGGCTAAGTGTTGATGTAAACTCCGGGCTTTTGGCGATTATGACTGCTTGCTTATTAGCAAGGTCCTCACCAGTGCTTTGTATAAGTTGCATTATTCCCATACTTAGGCCAGGAACAATAGATGCGGTGTCATTGAGATATGCTTTGATATTATCTGGATGAAATCGATCAACATCTTTTTTGGGATTAATCGCGCGAATAACAGTATCAGTGTCTAAATGATTTGGAAGCGGCAGCTGCACAAGAATAGCATCTATTTCGTTATCTTTATTGAGCCAGTTTATTGTTTCTAAGATCTCTTTTTTTGGTGCGTCTTGCTCAAGTTTATATAAACAAAAGTTAATTCCAACTTCTTGAGATTGTTTTTGTTTAAGTTTTACATAGAGTTCGCTTGCAGGGTCATTTCCAATCAAAACAACACCAAGGCCTGGGGTAAGGCCTAGTTTTTGGATTTGTTCTTTAACTTCTTCCTGAATTTCTTTGGCTAATGCTTTGCCATCTATTACTTTAGCTTCATTCATATGTAGATATAATAGCGAAGATATTAAAAATAACCAATAGCCAATTTCCAATAATCAAGAAATTTCCAAGATTCAATTTCCAATATCCAAGTTTTATTTTTTTGGTTATTGGTTATTCAGATTTTTCTTGGTGATTGGAAATTGGCTATTGGTTATTATTTAAAGGTTACTTTACTTCAGGCGACTCGTACGACCATCCCTCATATAACGGATGCGCAAGCGTCATTTCTGCTACTCTGGTTCGTATTCCATCAAGTACAGCAAGTTGAGATGGATTCTGAATAACATGTGCAATCATTTCTCCAATTTGGCGCATTTCCTCCTCCCCAAATCCTCGGGTTGTTAATGCAGGTGTGCCAATTCGCAATCCAGAAGGATCCATTGGTTTTCTTTGATCATATGGAACCATATTCTTGTTTGTGTAGATTCTAACAGAGTCAAGCGCTGTTTCTGCTTCTTTTCCAGAAAGCCCTGTTTTTGTTAGGTCCAGTAAAAGCAAATGATTATCCGTACCACCAGATACAATATTTATTCCATTGTTAATGAGTGATTCTGCAAGCGCTTTGGCGTTATTAACAATATTTTGTGCATACTCTTTAAAGCTCGGGTGGAGCGCCTCTTTAAATCCAACTGCCTTGGCAGCAATACAATGGTTTAATGGGCCACCTTGCATAAATGGGAACACTGCAAAGTCAATTTTTTGCGCAAGGTTTTTTTTGTCCTCTGGATGCAATCTATCCTCTGTCTTTGAGAAGATTGCAGCACCTCGTGGTCCACGGAGTGTCTTGTGCGTGGTCGTAGTTACTACATCTGCATAAGGGAATGGGTCAGGATGCGCTTTTCCAGCTATGAGCCCGGCAATATGTGCCATATCAACCACAAAGTAAGCATCAACTTCATCTGCTATTTTTTTAAACCCTTCAAAATCAATTAAACGTGAATATGCTGTGTATCCAGCAAGTATGATTGTTGGCTTCTCGCGAATAGCAATCTCGCGAATCTCATCCATGTCAAAGAGTTGAGTGTCTTTGCGCACATAGTAGGGGACAATCTTGAAAAGTTTACCAGAAAAGTTAACAGAAGATCCATGTGTTAAATGTCCGCCGCAAGCAAGGTCAGGAGCCATAATTTTTTCTCCTGCCTCGGCCAGCGCAAAGTAGGCAGCCATGTTTGCCTGGGATCCAGCATGTGGCTGCATGTTCGCGTGCTCTGCGCCAAATAGCTCTTTTGCGCGGTCTATGGCTAGTTGTTCAGAAATATCAACAAATTCGTTTCCTCCGTAATATCTCTTTCCTGGATATCCTTCTGAATACTTATTTGTTAACGGCGTGCCAAGCGCTTCTAAAACAGAGCGTGATACAAAGTTTTCAGAGGCAATCATTTCTAAGCCATTGCGCTGCCTGTTAACTTCGTTTTCAATTGTTTGGGATATTTCTGGGTCAAATTGTGATAGTTGTGACATAGTGGTTATTAGTTAAAAAAAACGGATTCCTCCGAATGAATGTATCATACTATTACTAAATTTTTTGTCAAAGATTTTTTTTGCTTTTTTTGCTTGCCAGCCGAAGCTTTAGCGTAGGCGGGTCAAAAAAAAGCAGCGGATCTCGAGCGAGATCCGCTGCACACAACCGTTCGTGTTTCGGTCATGTAATGAGCTTCTCAATCTCTATAAGCAGCTCCCTTCTTGTTTCTAGGAATTGGTCCAGAGATCTTTTGTCCAGAATCCCCACAACGCGCCCTCTTTTAGTTGTGAATATTCTTTGGTTCAGAGCACTAGAAATATCCACAACCCTTTGACAGGGCAGTCTGTTTGAGCCCATACGAGCTCTTACGAGATCCTGAACATGTTCTGATTCTTGTAGGAGACGACCAGTAAGGTTGTTATGCCCCAAGAACCAAAGACGATTTGGCGCGTAACACAGCCCAATGCCGCCGTCGAGCATGCGCTGCTCCGCGGTATTGGCTAGGCCATTCTCATCGTATGCAAATTGGATAAATGTGCCAACTAAGAACACCTTATGCACACGCGTTTCTGCGGACAGTATTTGGGCATAGGTCGACTGTCGTGTGTGAAGATGCCGGATCAAGCTGTAGTTGGGTATACTTGGTGAGGTAATCTCCTTTGTCATTTCACCAAGTATTTGTTTATAGGTTCTTTCCTGTCCAATCCCATCTACAACATGCTCCGCAATAGAAAGTGCAGTCAGATCTGTAACAAATTCCAAATCCGCCTGCTGCACCTCTATTGCCACAGAGTGGTTATCTGCGCGCCAAACAAGTCCGATTGTTTCCTGGAGTTGTGCCTCAATCAAGTGTTCCGCGCCAGGAATGTCGGAATATTCGTAGGTAACTCTTTGTGACTTTTCCTCCTCGTCTAAGTGTGTTGTCACAATGACCACATAGGCGTGAGTCATGGCTTTGATTTTACCATGCTCACAGACGAGGTCTCCAACATCCGGGAGCCCAGGTATTTGTTCGCGCAGCATGGAGTACATAACCGCGCCCCTTGACTCATGGCCATTGGGCTCATCTTGTTCCCATAAACCGCAGTTCATGAAAAATGCGGCAAAGAACAAGTCCGCAGCCCGTTCAATGTCATAGCTATTAAGCTGATACACAATCTCCAGCACTTCAAAACCAATGTTTAAGCCAACGTGCGCTTGGTGTTCATCTGGCGGGCCAATTGCTACCAGCGCCTCAGCAACTCCATTGTTTCCGTTGCTGATTCGCCTGGCTACCTCCTGCATAACCAAATAGAGGTAGTCGGTTGTGTCCTTAAACTGCTTGATAAGGCCCACGACCTCCGGATCAAGCTGCTGTTGTCTTTGGCCAGGGTCCTCACCCCGCACTTTAGTGAGCCACTTGATGCACTCACGGTAGATTTCTATTACCTTTTGTGAGTTATCAAGTAACTCAACTGCAGTGTCGTGGTCGCTCTGGCGCTCGAGGTGCTGGGTTTGTTCGCGGCGCGTACGCGCGCCATCAAAAAGCGCTTCATGGTCATGCGCTGTTTCTCGCATAACCACTATAACCAGTTCCCTAACACGTCCTCTGCAGAGTTCCAGTAATTCAGCATCTAGGAGATTTTGAACACCGCCCACAATTAATGGCGCTCTGCTGTCCCTTGGATACGATTCTGCTGGATAAACCCTGAACCCCATTTCAAGTATTCTTCCGATTAGGGTGAGATTCGCGGTAAAAGTCAGAACTTCATCTCCTTCGAGATTTTCCACATCCTCAATGGTATATGCCATGACAAACCTCCTTGATTGATGACAACATTAGATGAGACAAGTGGTTTACTTTTCCAAGTTGTAAAACATCAAAATATCTGGACTATGTATACTCTTTTTTTTGATATTTGTCAATAGAAAGAAACGGGCCAATGATTTGAGCTGGCCCGTTTCGCATCCTGGTGGTTGGGATTTTATCGCTTGGTTGTTCTACGACGTTTCCCACCGTTAAGCCAAGCCTCAACTAACCCAAGGACAATCATGATTGCTCCGAAAATTTTCAAGGTTCCCCCCTTA
>CAYOXH010000040.1:0-7948 GCA_964407875.1 uncultured Gammaproteobacteria bacterium | reverse complement strand
AAGAATACTAACAAAAATGCTAATATTAGTCAATTTTTAATAATATTCAAACGAACGCTTGACAATCTTTTTTTTAGCGCTATACTGTATATAGATATTCAAACAATGATTTGAATATTTCGTACCCAGCTTATTCTGGGTAGCTCTTGCTGCTGATGAATTAAGGGCTTTTATTGCAGTATTCGTTCTTTATTGTACATTATTTGTACATTTATAGGGATTTGCTTGTGTGTGTGCCCCTCTCCTGCACATTCACAACACTAGGGCTGATTGTCGATTTTTTGACACAGCCCTTTTTTTATTAATAATGCAGCTGCGGTCTTTTTTTGCATAATTTACCTATCTCTATCATAATCTTATCAGTTGTTTTATAAAGTGTTTCTTTTGTTGTGTGATCACATTCTAGGTGCTCAAACTGGACTGGCTTTCCAAAAACAATTTTAGCCAAACGCCTATGCAAAACAAAATGGTTAATAGCCTGCCATGTGGTTGCAATTGCTGGGCCAAAATATCCAACCGGAACAACAGGACATCCACTCCAATGCGCAAGGCGCGCTGTTCCTGTTTTTCCTTTTAGTAAAATTTCTTCGTGCGCGTTGCGCGTTGCTTCTGGAAAAATTCCTATAATGCCATTTTGTTTTAAAATATCTAAAGATTCTTCAACAACTTGCGAAGGGTTGCGCCAATCAATGGGCAATCCAGTAAGTTTTTTGGATATATATAAAGTCCATGTCCGATTAAGCCAAAAATCATCCCGAACAATAAAATATGGAGTTTGGTTAAATTCCAAAATCATCAAATTTCCCAATAGCCATCCATCAGGAATGCTTACATGGTTGCATGCCAGGATAAATGGCGGCTTTGGAATGTTTTCCAAACCAATAACTGTTCCAAGAAAAAGAGAATTAACCACGTGGCGCATGTTGCGCATAATAGAGTAATAAATGTTTTTTGGAATATCAGGCATAAAAAAGCCGCAAGCTGCAAGCCATAAGTCAATAGTAAAAACTTACAGCTTACGGCTTACGGCTATATTATTATACAAGAAACCCTACAACCAACAATGCGATAATATTAATTATTTTAATCATTGGGTTAATAGCGGGCCCTGCGGTATCTTTATACGGATCACCAACTGTATCACCAGTTACACTAGCAGCATGCGCATCACTGCCTTTGCCGCCATGCTCTCCTGCTTCTATAAGTTTTTTGGCGTTATCCCATGCACCACCGCCTACTGTCATTGAAATTGCAACAAATACGCCGGTAATAATACTGCCCACTAAAAGACCTCCCAAGGCAACAGGCCCTAAAAGCCATGCAACAATAATTGGCGCAAGCACAGGAATTAATGCGGGCACAAACATTTGCCGCAAGGCATCCTTAGTAACAATATCCACACAAGTATCATATTCGGGCTTTGCCTTTCCTTCCATTAGTCCTTTAATTTCTTTAAACTGGCGGCGAACTTCTTCTACCACTTTCCCTGCTGTCTTGCTTACTGCATCCATTACAATTGCAGCAAAATAATATGGCAAAAGCCCGCCAATAAATAGCCCTATAATAACTAATGGGTCAGAAAGTTGGAATAAAAATTCTCTTCCAAGATTAATTAATTCTTGTGAGTACGCGGCAAATAACACAAGCGCCGCAAACGCCGCAGAACCAATTGCATACCCCTTAGTAACTGCTTTAGTTGTGTTGCCAACAGAATCAAGTTTATCGGTTACATCACGAACTTTTTCTGGCAAGCCAGCCATTTCCGCAATTCCTCCGGCATTATCTGTAATTGGCCCATAAGCGTCAATTGCAACAATAATCCCTGTTAACGAAAGCATGCTTACGGCGGCAATAGCAACGCCATATAATTCAGCAAACGCATATGCCCCCCAAATACCCGCAGCAATAGCAATAACTGGTAAGGCAGTTGAGCGCATAGAAACTGCGAGTCCTGCAATAATGTTTGGTCCATGCCCCTTTGTTGAGGCATCTGCAATATTCTTTACTGGTTGATATTTGTCCGAAGTGTAGTACTCTGTGAATATCACCAAAAGCGCTGTTACACCCAAGCCGACAAGCGCCGCGTAAAATAAATTAATAGGAACATACAGCCCATTGCCTTCCATAAGACGCATGGTTACAAAATAAAAACCAACACCAGCAAGCACTCCAGAAGCAATCAGCCCCTTATAAAGCGCTGCCATAATGTTTCCTTTTCTGTTTAAGCGGATAAAGAAAAGCCCAACAATAGAAGCAATAATCGAAACAGCGCCCAAGACAAGAGGATAGATTAAGGCGTTGCTAAAATCCCCAAACACAAGCGAGCCAAGCAGCATTGCGGCAACAGCGGTAACTGCATATGTCTCAAACAAGTCAGCTGCCATGCCTGCTGTGTCACCGACATTGTCGCCAACATTATCCGCAATTACAGCAGGGTTGCGCGGATCATCTTCGGGAATATTTGCTTCAACTTTTCCTACAAGATCAGCCCCAACATCAGCGGCCTTGGTAAAAATACCGCCTCCAAGTCGGGCAAAAATAGAAATTAAACTTCCTCCAAATCCAAGACCAATCAAGGAATGCACATCATTTGTAATTGCGTAAAATCCAGCAACACCCAAGAGTCCAAGACCAACAACCAAAAATCCGGTAACTGCGCCACCGCGCACTGCTACATCCATAGCGCGGTTAAGGCCGTGGCTTGCTGCGTGCGCTGTGCGCACATTTGCCCTAACTGCCACATTCATTCCAATAAATCCAGCTAAGCCCGAAAACACCGCTCCAACTAAAAAACCAAAAGCCATTCCCCAATTTAAACCCAAACCAAGAACAAAAAATACCACAACAGCAACCATGGCAATGGTTTTGTACTGGCGATTTAAGTATGCTTTTGAACCCTTTTGTATGGCCTTAGCGATTTCTTGCATTTTTTCGTTACCTGGCAAGCGCCCCAAGACCCAAGCAGCAAGCACTCCTCCAAAAACAATAGCAACAACAGATGCCGCCAACGAGAATATGATTGGAATTGACATAGTAAAAATTACTAATTTCTAAACAAACTCATTCTTTTTTCTTGTCTTCTTTTTTGGGCTTATCTTTAACCTTTGCTTTCTTTTTTTCTTTTTTATGCTTTTCCTTCTCTTCTTTAGGTGGCTTTTTTTCTTTTTTAGATTTCTTTTCTTTTTCCTCATCTTTCTCTTCTTCTTTCTTGTCTTCTTTTGATTCTTTTTCTTCTTTTCCGTCTTCCCTTACCTCTCCTTCCTCATCTTGTACCTTGTCCTTTTCGGCCAGAGGCCGACCAGCCTTTGGCTGGGAACTTTGAACTTTCTCTTCCCCACCTGCTTGCTTAATATCAATTTTCCATCCAGCTAAGCCAGAAGCCAAACGCACATTTTGCCCGCCTTTACCTATGGCAAGTGAAAACTGATCCTCATTTACTAAAGCGGTCGCTTCTTTTGATTCCTCATTAAATTCTACTGAAGCAACCTTAGCAGGAGAAAGCGTGTTCTTGATAAATTTAGTAATATCTTCATCCCATTCTATAATATCAATTTTTTCTCCGCCAAGCTCATTTATAATAAACTGCACGCGAGTGCCGCGCTGTCCTACGCATGAGCCAACAGGATCAACATTATCTTCTTCTGTGTATACGGCAATTTTGCTTCGTGAACCTGGCTCTCTTGCAACAGATTTTATTTCCACAACCCCATCCCCAATTTCCGGCACTTCCATAGTAAATAATTCGCGGACAAGTTCTTTGCTTGCGCGTGAAACAATTACCTCTGGCCCGCGGCTTGTTGTGGCTACTGACTTAATAAACACGCGCAATTGTATTCCTGTTGTATAGTGCTCGCTTCGAATCTGTTCAGAAGGAGGCATAATTGCTGTTGCTTGGCCAATATCCAAAAGCACGTTGTTGTTTTCGATTCGCTGGACTGTGCCATTAATCAATTCCCCTTCTTTATCCTTGTACTCATTATACACAACCTCTCGCTCTGCCTCGCGCAATCGCTGAATAATAACCTGCTTAGCGGTTTGGGCTGCCATTCTTCCAAATTCACCCGGAACCTCAAGTTCCTGCACAAGTTCATCTCCGATTTTGGAATCTTTTTTAATTTCTTTTGCTTCCGAAATCATAATCTGCGTTTTTGGATTAAACCGATCCTCTTCTTCCTCACCCTCTTTTGGACCTTCGGCATTAGACCTTAGACCTTTATCATCTTCTGTCTTGTCTTTCTTATCAGCGGAATCTGCGTCATCTGTGGTCGTCTTTTTCTTTTCTTCTTTTTCCTCTCCCTCTTCATCTTGAACCTTATCACTTGAACCTTGAACCTTTTTATTGTCATCGCCTTGCGCGCCATCATCCGAAGCCCCTTGATCAACCACGTTCCCTTCTTCATCCAACTCCTGATCTTCAACAACTTCTTTCACATCAAAAACTTTGATACCCATATTTTCGGGATCAAACTCAACTTTAAGATTTTGCAAGCGGTTTCCAAAATCCTTCCTATATGCGGCAGCTAAGGCCTGCTCAATAGTAGAAAGCACGCTTTCAACAGGAATATGCTTTTCCTCGCAAATCGCTTTAATTGCTTGTAATACTTCCTTAGACATATAATTTTTTATAAAAAATAACTAGTTTACAATCGTAAACTAGCCTAACTCTAGGATAGCACAACTACAAAATTATGCAAGACTTATTATTTAGACTGTTCTTCGTTTTTATTGTCGGCTTCACTACCCCTACTTAATCTCTCGTCAGCTGCTTGGGATAACCAATCACCGCTTAATTCAGTGCTCTTCTCTATAATGTCACTGGTCGATGATCCCTGATTACTTCTTTGTTTTTCGTTTGATTTTTTTCGTTCTCTTCTTTCCGTATTGGACATCGTAATATTTTGTGGATTCAATTTTAGCATATTCGTCTTTTAGTATATCCCAAGTTTTAAATTCCTCCAAATTTTTTATTTCGAGGCCTAGACCATACTTGGCTTCTTTTCGTAATATTGCGTATTCATGTGCTGGAAAACTATTTACGAGTGCTTTGGCGGTATTCATTGCTTTTTCCGTGTTTGTCATCATTCGAGAAAGCAGCAAATCATATGTGTAAAATAAAGCTATCTTTAGCTCCCGATAAGCTTTTTGTAAATGATAAGGGTCAATCTGTGTTATAATGGGTTCTAAAAAATTAGTCGCGCACTCCATTGCTTCACATGCGGCCGTATCTTTTCCTACTTTTAAATCCCTAAGCACTTTAAATCTTTTTTTAGTTATGTTATCCACTAAAGCCGAAAGGTTTGTTATTGTATTTTGAACATCTAGCGCAGATATACGCGTACCGTCTTTTGGGTGTTCTATTGGTAAGTCCAATGGGCCCAGTTTTGACTTTTGACCCATGTAGATTGCGTTTGTTCCAAGCGCCATCAACGTACCAGCACTCATTGCCCTATCGGGCACTATAGCAAAAACTTCGCTGTATCGTTCATTAATAATATCCATTATTCTAACAGCCGAAAAAGGATCTCCGCCATTAGTATGTAAAATCAAATAAAGTGTGCCCCCTTTTTCATCTGGTAATTTTTTTTCAACTTTCGACACCAATTCTTCGTCAATCATATGGTTCTTCTTTGACGATGGTTCGGTAATTATTACCAGATATTCTATGTCTGTCATAAGAAAATAATCGGGGTGTTATATAAATTTTATTATACTGCACACTTTAAATAAACATGTACAACTTCTACATTTAAAACATCGGTGGCGGAGGGGGCGGAAGGTCATCTGGCCGCCTTTTAGAATCATCATCTTCTTCGCCTGGATATTGTTCTGGCTTTTTTGGCTCTTCTGGCCATTCAAATTCATCTTCTTTAAATTCCTCTTTTTGCAATTCTTGGTCTAGGTCTTCGTCAAAGCGAACATCCACATCACCTGATGCGCTTTCTGAGGCATCTGAAACAAACACATCTTTTTCTTGATCTTCTCTGGTGAATTCATCTCCTCCAGCCAAATGCTCACCATCCTCTTGCTGGGGTTCTGCACCTTCTTCATCTTCCTCACGGAACATATCAACAACTTTTTGGCCTAAATTCTCTCTTTTTTCTTGAATATACCAAACTAGGATAGAGAGCAACAAAAACACCAAGATAACAATTCCTATAATCAAAGAAGTATTAAGTTTAAATTCGCTATCATCATCCACTCTACTATCTTTGCGAACCACAGCGCCAGGAGTAATTTCATCAACATCGTCCTCAGTAATAGTATCGTCTACAACAACGAGTTTATTTTCATCATCAGCATCAATTCTGCCTTCAGTATCTTCATCTTCATCAGGCAATGCAACTCCATCTACTGGTTTAATAACAACATCTGGAACAACCGGCTCTTCTTCGTCAAGATCGCTTTTAACAGTCAATGGCTTTGTATCATCTTCTCCTTCAGAAACGCTGAGTTGCTTATCATCAACAACTACAAGTTCTCCTTTGTCGCTCTCAACAATAGTACCGCCCGAATCAGTGGTACCTGTTGGTTCCTGCTCTTCTGGCTCTGCTCCGCCAACTCCAGCTACTTCATCTGGCTCTTCTGCTTTTGTCGCCTCGTCTCCCTCTACCTTCCCTGTATCACCAATAGCATCATCAGATGGTTTTTGTGTAATAACATCCTGTTCTTCTCCAACTTGCCACAGGGCAACTTTAGAATTATTAGATAATTTTCCATTGTCAGATGCAAATACTTCTATTTTATGCGCACCCAAAGCCAAGGCCTTATCTGGCTGCCAAGTAAACGAGGCATCACCAGATTCTTGTGGCGTAGATGAGGTCATTCCCACAATCTTACCATCAATAACTATAGAGACAACTAAACCGCTCTTTGTGTTCCCAGAAATAATTGGCCGCTCTATTCCGGAGTCAGTGTTTACAGATGGCTTATTAAGAGTTGGCGCTGGAGTTGGGGGTAAAATGGTAATGCTAATAGCATTTGATAGAAAACTCTCTTTTCCCTGTTGGTCACGCGCAATTGCGGTAACACTGTGCTCGCCAAGCGAGAGCCCTGAAACATTAACTCCAAAACTGCCTACTCCTGATGAATGGTTTTTAACGTTTGTGCGCGCATATTCCTCATTATCAACAAATACCCTAACAACAGAATTATTAAATGCCACACCACCAACCCATGCGCGGTCCTGGCCTAATTTTATATCAGCAGTAGGCACAAGTAGTGTGGGTGCGGGGTTTGGAGTTATAAATATAGACAAAGGAATTGAGTAATCGCTCATTTCACCTGTTTGAGAATTCTTTGCTCGTAATTGGATAGTGTGCCCACCAGATGAAAGCGGTAAAAAGGGATAATATACAAATGATCGATTAACAGCGTCAACGGTTCCGTTTAGTACATCATCAATAACAACCAATACCTGATCCACACCCTGTATGGTTCCAGTAATTTTAGGCATTGGTGTTGAAAATACATCACCATCCGAAGGCGCTGTCAGCGCAGGAATTTCGAGTGCTTCAGCTGCTTTTGATTGCTCAACCGCAAAAATTGCAAAAAACACAGTAATAAAAATACCAAGTATCGCTAAAAACGTAAATTGTAGAACACAGAGAGAAATCGGACTAAATAACTTTGATATTGAGAGAGATTGTATCTTGGTCATAGGTTTTTGTTCTTATGACCCCCCTTTAAAGAATTCTGTTATACAAGAGGAGGCAAGCAGCATTTTGCTCATGCCTCTTCTTAATTATTTATTTAAGAAAAGGAATAAGTTTAGGGCTACTTACCTCCTCCTTGGAAAAATACAATCAATTTAAAAAAGAACTACAAAAAAGAAACCTACAAAGAACAATAAAGAACCAATCTAACACTATTTAGTGTTAAAGTTACTATAGCTCATTTGTTTGAAAATAAAAATACCCCTAATTTTACAAAATAGGTGGTTATGTGTGTA
>CAYOXH010000039.1:0-8049 GCA_964407875.1 uncultured Gammaproteobacteria bacterium | reverse complement strand
GTATTCAATAGGATCCTCAAGTGTAATAATTTTGGTCTCGTCATTATTAAGTTTATTTAAAGTAGCATACAAAGTGGTTGTTTTACCCGACCCAGTTGGACCAGTTGTTAAAATCATTCCATTTGGACGCTCTACTTCGCGCTTTAAATCCATAAATGATTTGCCTCGGACGCCAAGTTTTTTAAAATCAAGCCCAACCGCGCTAGAGCGTAGTAATCGCATTACCACAGATTCACCAAATGATGTTGGCAGTGTTGAAACACGGATATCTAGTTTATCATCTGGCAACTTGATAGTGATTCTGCCGTCTTGCGGCTTTTCTGTAACATTCATTTTAAGTTTTGAAAGAAGTTTAATGCGCGATATTACCTGCTTCCATAATTCTTTAGAAAGAACAGCCATCTCGTGCAATATCCCATCAATACGAAAACGAATCTTAATCCCATCTGCTTCTGCTTCAATGTGGATGTCTGAAACATCTGTCTGGATTGCTGCGGCAAAAATAATGGTTATTACATCTGTTAAAGGAATATCCTTAATTTTATCTGGCAATTTAGAAAGATCAGCAGCATCCTCTTTGTATTTATCCAAATCCTCCGCAGTAATAGCCACCTCCTTTTGCGGAGGAGATTTTTTTGGAATGCGATCATACTCTTTTAAGGCATGCTTATAACTTGCGTCAGAAATAAGATACAACGAGGCCTGCGCGCGAAATGCTTCTGCTAGTTCGCTCATTTTTTTCTTTACAGCGTCACCCGGCTCAGTAGTTGCCATTCTCAACTGCCCGTCTTGGTTAAGAAATATAATTGCTTTAAGCTCTTCTATCTCGCTTCTCTTAAGCAAAGGCAGGGCCTCGCGGTCTAGCGGAGTTTTTGTTAAATCAATATATTCCAAACCAATGGATTTGGATTTTGCTTGAGTTTCTTTTTCTTTTCCTTGCAAACCAATATCTTCCATTTTAGATGCAAGCTTCTGCTGACTACTTTCATCACTTGGCGCAACAGGTGACCCATTGCTTGCCGAACTTGCAGCAACAGCGCCTGGTTTTGCAGTAAGGTCCTCAATTGAAGGATTGTCATTAGGCATATATATACATTATAACTCTATAACGTTTGTAGCACAACAAAAAAAGAAAAGATATATAACTACTGTCATCCCGAGGCCGAGAGTACTCGGCCTCACCACCGAGTATGGTGATTCGCTTCGGTCGGAATGACAATAAGTTTATGTCTTGTATCTTTATCCGTTATATAACCTCTGCCTAATCGAATGTATATCTTGCCTAACCCGTTCATTGTTATCAAAATCCCGCTTTATTTTAGCGTAGGCATGCATTGCAGTAGTATGGTCACGGCCTCCAAGTTCTTGGCCGATAGTTGGATATGACGCGTCAAGTTCTTCGCGCATAAGATACATGGTAATCTGCCTTGGGCCAACAAGCTCTTTTCTCCTAGATTGCCCAGCTAAATCCTCTAAAGAGATATCAAAATAAGTTGCAACAATCTTAATCAATTCCCTCACTGTAACACCGCCACGCTTTTGGCTCATGGTTATTGAGGAAATTACTTCCTTGGTAGTGCTGATATCTGGTTCATTGTTATTCAGCTCGCAATATGCAAGAAGCTTGTTAAGAGCGCCCTCAAGTTCGCGCACATTGCTTTGCACATTAATTGCTATAAAGCGCAGAACCTCCTCTTCTAGGGTAATTCCACGATCCTTGCTCTTTGACTGTAAAATAGCCATCCTTGTCTCAAGATCAGGGGACGCAATATCAGCAATCATGCCCCATTCAAAACGCGAAATAAGGCGCTCCTCTAAAGCTGGAATTGCCTTTGGCGGCCTATCTGAAGTTAAAATAATTTGCTTGCGCGCATCCCTTAAAGTATTAAATACATGGAAAAATTGTTCTTGGGTTTGTTCCTTTCCTCCAATAAATTGAATATCATCAACCAAAAGCAAATCCGGTGTCCTATACTTTTGCTTAAATGAATCAACTGTTCCGGCCTGTAAAGATGCGACAAAGTCATTGGTAAACTGCTCGCTGGTAGTATACAAACATTTAATTGACGAATTGTTTTTTAAAAGTTCATTACCAATTGCCTGCATAAGGTGTGTTTTTCCTAAACCAACGCCGCCATACAAAAACAGAGGATTATACTTTGTGCCTGGTTCTTTTGCAACGCGAACAGATGCAGCATAGGCAAGTTCGTTGCCCTTGCCAACAATAAAACTTGTAAAAATGTACTTCATATTAAGACCGCCTGACTCAGGTGCCCGATCTAATGCCTCTACTGCTGTAACTGGCTTCTCTTGTACGCTCTTTTTTTTATGTGGCGACTTATCTTCTTCGCTTGATGCTCGCACAGCATCAACACACTTGTTTGTTTCTACCTGATAATCAACATGACTTATTTTATTATCAGTAATATTCTGCAGAACCTGGATAATTGACTTGTGATATTTATTCTCAAGCCATGCTTTGGTAAAATTATTTGGCACTGCTATTATCACCTTTCCGTCTGACCATTCAATAATAAAAGTATTACGAAACCATGTCGTAAAATGAACCTTGCTTATAATAAGCTCTAACTCTCCCAAAGTTGCTTGCCAAAGTTTTTCGCTATTCATATTTATTTTAGTAATCCAAAACCACTCTCTGTGACGATTTATACTATATCATAATTTGAAATTATGCAAAATAATCTAGCTCGTGCACAAGGTGTGGGTATTCTGTGTACAGAGTTTCGAATTCAGAGTTACGAGTTACGAGATGTTGATGATGTGTCTCGTAACTCGTAATTCGAAACTCGCAACTCTTAATCTTGCAAAAATAGTAAATATTCACTATACTAGCCATATCATATTACCATTATTACTGAAGTATCATGTCTGTTCCAACAAAACGAAGAACATCGTCACAAGGAAAAAGAAGGGCCTCGCACTTTGCCCTAAAAAAATCCTCTTTTTCTGTATGCGCAAAATGCAGCGCAAAAGTACTGCCCCACAGAGTATGCCAAGAATGCGGGGAATACAAAAAGACAACCAATTCAAAACAACAAGACAAATAATATATAAATAGTTTAACAGTTTATCAGTTGGTCAGTTTATCAGTTATGCTATTTAGGCATAAAACTGATAAACTGACCAACTGATAAACTGACCAACTGATCTTTATGTCTAACAGACACCTTGCGCGTACTGTTGCCATGCAGTCACTATTTGAGTGGGATTTCCATGGTAAAAAGAAAGATGAACTTAAAAAAATTACCGAACGGAACTTTATAAATCTAGCCCCAGGCCTAACTGATCAATCTTTTGTTTCGGATTTAATAAAAGGAGTTGGAGACCATCAAGAAAAAATCGACAAAACCATTGAGTCATATGCTCCAGAATGGCCGCTTGATCAAATTACAACCGTAGACCGGAATGTTCTGCGCATAGGAATCTATGAGCTAACCTTAAATACCTCTATCCCTCCAAAAGTGGCAATAAACGAAGCAATAGAACTTGCAAAATCATTTGGCGGCGCATCAAGTGGAAAGTTTGTAAATGGAGTATTGGGAAGTATATATAAAGATATGGTCGAGCAAAAGCATCCGAAGATGGTGGAGGAGGAGACGGCACACAAAGGGAAAAACGAAACTACATCAGTCAAGAAAAGTTAGGACATTAATTGGAAAAACTCCAAATCACAAATAACAAACAAATTCAAATTCCAATAACCAAAATTCCAAACTCCTGTTTTGAACATTGTGATTTTGGTGATTGGAATTTGTTTGGAATTTGGTGCTTGGAACTTCTATAAATTTATGAAGGATATCTCGCCTCTCCAAGAAACTATTAAGATTCAGTTTAGTAATGAAAAACTTCTGCAACAGGCATTAGTGCACCGCTCGTACTTAAACGAAAATCCAAATTTTGAATTAGACCAAAACGAACGTCTCGAATTTTTAGGAGACGCTGTTTTAGAATTGATTGTTACCGAACACCTGTACCAAAACTATGAAAACCCAGAAGGCGAGCTTACCAACTGGCGCGCTGCTCTTGTAAATGGAACAACACTTGCAGCGGTTGCGCGAGAAATTGAGGTTGAAAATCATCTCTATCTTTCGCACGGAGAAAGTAAAGACAACAATCCAAAAGCGCGCAACTATATCTTAGCAAACGCAATGGAAGCAATTATTGGCGCAATTTACCTTGACCAAGGATATGATGCATCTAAAAAATTCATAAATGAATGGATACTTGCCAAACTCCCCTATATTTTAGAGCATAAACTATACATGGATGCCAAAACAAAATTCCAAGAATCTAGCCAAGAAAAAACAGGCCTTACCCCAATATACAAAGTGCTTGAAGAAACAGGCCCAGACCATAAAAAAGAATTCACTATTGGCGTGTATATTGAAAATGAGGAAATAGCGCAAGGAAACGGAACCTCAAAACAAGAGGCAGAGACAGATGCAGCTAGGGCTGGGTTGGAAGCCAAGGGATGGTGATGAAAAATAAAATATGTATTTAGAAAAATTAGAAATCCAGGGCTTTAAATCCTTTGCTCAAAAAACAACAATGGAGTTCCCTGTTCGCAGGGGCAATACTAACCCAGGGATCGCAGCAATTGTTGGGCCAAATGGAAGCGGTAAATCCAATGTGGCGGACGCGGTTCGCTGGGTTTTGGGCGAGCAAAGCATAAAACTTTTGCGAGGTAAAAAAAGCGAGGATGTTATTTTTTCCGGCTCTGATAAACGTTCGCGCTTAGGATTCGCAGAAGTCGCAATCCACCTTAATAATGACGACAAAAAAGCCAAAATTGAGTACTCACAGGTCGTCGTAAAAAGAAGAGTGTATCGAGATGGCTCAAGCGAGTACTATATCAACAACGCCAAAGTACGGCTTTCGGACGTACAACTCCTGCTTGCGCAAGCGAATTTTGGACAGCGTACTTATAGCGTTATTGGACAAGGCATGGTAGACGCGATTCTTTCCTCTACTCCGCACGAGCGAAAAAACTTTTTTGACGAAGCAACCGGGGTTAAGCAATACCAAATAAAGCGCGAACAAGCTCAGCACAAAATAGAAACAACAGAGTCAAACCTTTCGCAAATTACGGGCCTGCTTAAAGAAATAACTCCGCGTTTAAAGCAACTTGAGCGGCAAATTCAAAAACTAGAAAAAAGAGAAGAACTAGAAAAAAAACTTCATGATCTCCAGCTTGAATACTATGGGGGTATTTGGCACAAAATCGAAAGGAATTTTAATAAATTTTCCGACCAAAAAAAAGATATATCCCACCAGCACCTAGAACTAACCAAAAAAATTACAGAATTGCAGAACAAACTTGAAAAACTTGAAAAAGAAAAACAAAATTTTGATGATGGAGGGTATGATAGAGCACAGCAGGACTATATCTCCACTATGAACGAAAAAAGCAAACTCATTAGTTTGCATTCAGGCCTAGAGAGAGAAATTGACATACTTAAAAAAACAAATACTGCGAACACGGGCAATATTGATACTGAGAAGCTAATTCACAACGCAAATAAATATATATCTTTTTTAAAAAAAATTATCCAAGCAAAAACACTGTATGAATTTGAAAAAGCGCAAACAGAGGCGCAATCAATACAAAATGAGATAGAGCAAATTATGAATAAAAAGAATGAGAACAAGGATAATAAAAATTTAGAAAGAGTATCAGGACTAACAAAAAAAATTGATTTAATAAAAAATGATATCGAAAAAACTAGCCGCGAGGTTTCGGAAAAGGAAAAAGTACTAAGTACAATGCGCGGCAGAGAGTCGAAAGCAACATCAGGAGTATTTGATATCCAAAAAAAATATCAAGCCCTCCAAAAAGAACTAAATTTTATTGCATCCAAAAAAAACCAAATAGATGTTGATCTTGCCAGGACAGAGACGCGCCGTGAGGATGTTAATCAAGAAATCAATAAAGAAGTAATTCCGGAATTACGACAAAAAATAAAAAATTACGCGCATGTTTCAGGACACGACAAGGAAGAACAATGGGGCCGCATTGCAAAAGTAAAACATGAACTAGAAATGATAGGCGGCATTGATCCAGAAATAGACCAAGAGCACAAAGAAACAAAAACAAGACACGATTTTCTCTCTGGCCAAGTTGAGGATTTGGAAGATGCATTAGAGAAAACAAAAAAAGCTCTTAAAGAGCTAGATAATATTATTGAGCGTGAGTTTAACCGATCATTTGAAAAAATAGAAAAAGGATTTACTGAATACTTTAATTCATTATTCAACGGGGGGAAAGCGGGCCTGCAGATAAACAAAGAAAATGAACTCGAGGCCTTGAGCGAAGAAGTTGCCGCAGAATTAACAGATGAAGAGCGCGAGCAATTGGCAAATTCGTTTAAGATTGGAATAGAAATAAAGGCAAGCCCTCCTGGCAAAAAGGTTTCAACCATTAATATGCTCTCTGGCGGAGAACGGGCGCTGACGTCGATCGCGCTTATATGCGCAATAATACACGCTAATCCCTCCCCTTTTGTGGTTTTGGACGAAGTGGACGCTGCCTTGGACGAAGCAAACAGTATTCGATTTTCTGAAATCCTAGAAAAACTATCCCATCAAACTCAATTTATTGCCATCACCCATAATCGCGCGACAATGGAAAAAGCAAATATATTATATGGAGTTACAATGGGAGAAGACGGGGTGTCGAAATTATTGTCCGTGGATTTGGAGGAAGCTGTGGAGAGTATTCAATGATATTTATAAATAAACACGAGAAAATAGAATATAGAAATTCATATTCCATTTTCTATCCTCTATCTTCTATTTTCTCGCGACTATTGACATGTTCGTGAATTTACTATAATATCTATCTATTCTATATTATGCTAGCTATAAGATTACAACGCATCGGCAAAAAGAACCGGCCCTCATACCGGGTTGTTGTGTCTGAAAAGTCACGTGATTTATATGGCAAACAACTAGAAATTCTGGGCAACTATGATCCAGTTGCAAATCCAAAAACAGTTAACTTAAAAGAAGATAGAATTAAACACTGGATTAGCGTGGGGGCGCAACCATCTCCAACAGTACATAATATTTTAGTTACTAATAAAATCATTGAAGCCAAAAAAGTGCAGGCATGGAAGCCGAAGAAGAAGAAAGAAGAGAAGGTTCAAGGTTCAAAGGACAAGGTACAAGGTGAAGAAAAGAAAGAGGGAGAGGTTCAAGGTTCGAGTGACGAGGTTCGAGAAGAAGAAAAGAAAGAAAAAAAGCCAGATGAATCAGAAAAAAAAGAAGAAGAACCTAAATCAAACGACAAACCAGCAGAAGATAAGAAAGAATAAAATTCTAACAATAAAAACCATCTTGCGATCGTATCTGAGATGGTTTTTTGATGCAAAAAATCTCAGTTTTCCATTCTTACGACTTAGGTTTTACGACTTACGACTTTATTGACAATTCAATGTAATATGATATATTTTATTTGTATTTATATATGAGCTTATGGTGCGGATTCGTCATCCGCAACACACCTTTGTTCCATATAAATAGATCTATTACAAATAATAAGAAAAACAGTATGGCAGATCTAGACCAAGATTTTCTAGACTTCGTCGTCAAGGCCTTAGTTGACCATCCAGACGACGTGCAGGTTGAAAGAACAGTAGACGAAATGGGTGTTCTATTAACACTCAAAGTAAATCCAGAAGACATGGGCCAAATAATCGGCCGCTCTGGAAATACTGCTCGCGCTATTAGAACACTATTGCGTGTTGTTGGCGCAAAGAACAATGCTCGCGTTAACCTCAAGATTTATGAACCAGAAGGTTCTAACAGAGGCCCTCGTAGAGACGACAGAGGGTCAGACAGAGGACCAGACAGACGCGATGACCGTCGTCGCGACAGCGCACCGCAAGAAGAGGCAGACACAAGCGCCGTAGATGACCTTCAACTATAAAAATGTGAGACGTAGTATATTACGTCTCACATTGATAAATACTAAAAACCGTGTTATTGTTAGCACGGTTTTTGGTTTAATCCTCTTGTCATTCTGAGCGG
>CAYOXH010000038.1:0-8267 GCA_964407875.1 uncultured Gammaproteobacteria bacterium | reverse complement strand
AACCTTGCTATTGCTGGCACTATTAACAGTAGGAGCATTGGCACAGCGCTTACTGATATTTCGGTAAACGCTGGCCAAACTATTACCAACGTAGGCCTAAGCGCAAATTACATAGAAGGCCATGATTGGGCAGAGATTTCTAATTTACTTTCTACTATTCCTCCAACAAGCCCAGAAAAGCATTACTTTATTTCATCTGGTTCAACAAACGGAAATGCTGGCGGTTTTTCTGGGTTTGATGGTTTGTGCAATAATGATACCAATGCTATTGCAGGCAGGAGTTACCACGTATACGCAGGAGCAGGAACAAACCGTGATTTCCGTTCTGGGGTGCTGTATTCAAATAAAACCTATGGCACATTTGCTGTAAATAGCGCTCAAAGCCCTGATTTATGCAGAGTTCTTGGAATAACTTGTGATACAAATTGGGCTGCAACTGGTGGTGGAAATGTATGGAATACTAGTGCCAATTCATGTAATGGTTGGACTGAAAGTTCATGGACATGGAGTAATGGTCTTTATATGGGTAATCCGTTTAATACAGGAATTAGTGCAGGTACAGTACAGAATTCATCTGCAAATTATTGTGCTGGATCATTTACATATTTATGCATAGAAGATAGTGGGGGTTCAATTACAAATCCAGGGTCAGTTTGTGGTAATGGTGCCACAGAGTTTGGTGAATTTTGTGATGACGGAAATACAAGCGATGATTCAACATGCCCGGCAAATTGCCAAGCAGATGGTGGTTTTTGTGGAGATGGATTTGATGCGACTGATGAAGCTTGTGAATATACAAAACAAAAATGGAGTGGAAGCAGTTGGGTTACATATCAAGATACCGCGCAATGTTCAACAAGTTGTACATGGGAAGGTGATCTTGATGGAGACTCGCATGCAGGACAAGTTGACTGTTGGAATAATGATGCAAATGCGTATCCAGGTTCGCCAATAGAAAGCGGTAGTGCCAAAGACATGAATTGTGATGGTTATGTTAGTTCTCGTTCTGTGACAAGCTGCACTAATACAGATTGGCAAGAAATTCATACAAACTGGGGGTTTAGATGGAATCCAGAACATGGCCATTGTGTACATCCGTGCCCATCGAGCACAGATTATTGCATCAATGATACAACAAGTTATGCTGATGCTTGTTCAAAAATAACTGCAAATGGAGGGGGCTATGAATCAGTAGGTGGCAGTGGTTGTGTTGGCTCAAGTGGTTGGGGGCTAGGACCGCGTGGATTAACCTGGCAATATGGGTATAGCTGTAGGAAATGTTTGAGTGAGAGTACAACTTGGTATCACTGGTAATATGTCCATTAAATATATTCATCATAAAAAGACACAACAGTTAATTCAAGGATTGATTATTGTGGGAATTCTAGTAATAGTTGTTGTTATTGGGTCAAGCCAAAGAGATAAAGGTAGTAGTACGATTGATTCTGAGATATTTAATATTCCAAGTATTTTGGCTGCGGGCCGCGTGGACGCGCGTGGAGAAAAGCATTATTTTCTTTCCTCGCGAACTACGAATGGCGCGGCAAACGGGTATGCTGGCTTAGATTCGTTTTGTGAGAATGACCCCAATGCTATTGCCGGGAGAAAGTATCATGTGTACGCAAGCAACACAGTAGGAAGAGGGTTTGTTGAAAATTATGTGTATACCAATTCTACGTATGGAACCTTTACGCTTTCTAAGAGCCAAAGCCCTGATTTTTGCAGAGTACTAAGGATTAACTGTGATAATAAATGGTCTGGAAACGCGCCAAATGAATATATTTGGAACACACCAGTTCCTGTATGCAGTTCTTGGACATCAAGTTCTGAGTGGACTGGTAATGTGATTTATAAGCCATTTAGAACTTCAATGGATGTAGGCGACACGCCTGTTAGCGCTGGAAATAACTGGAACTGCAATGATCAGCGTAAAGTTATTTGTATTGAAAATACAGTTGCAGTTAGCAATGTTGTTCAGGAAGATCCCTTTTATGTGAGCACAACAAAAAATTGGTCGCAAGCAAGCAGTTACTGCGCAAGCCAAGGAGCTTATCTTGCTTATATAGGAGATGGAGCAACTAATACGGTTGTAAAAAATTTAGCTGCAGGGGCTAAGGTGTGGATAGGATATAACGATCGTTCCCAAGAAGGTAATTGGGATTGGACAGGTGGATTTGCAGAGGTATATAGCAACTGGAACGGGGGAGAACCAAATAATGCGGGAGCAGAGGATTGTGCAGAAATGTATAGTACAGGAGGATGGAATGATGCTCGCTGTTCAGGTAGCAATACATTTGTGTGCACTTATTCACAATAATTTAAGCAGTATTTTACTATTGACACTATATATGTATATGTGGTGTTTTTTTGTGTATAAAATTTTGGTAAAAACGTATTTTTGTTGTATAATAACTTATAGTTAAAACTGTTGATAACTTGAATCAAACAAAAATAAATTTTTAAAAAATCCACATGCTTGTCAGTGGCAAAAAGATTAATTATTTACTTAATACCAGCTAATTTTTTGGCTGGTTATTTTGTATCCAGCAAATTTATAATAAAACATTTAACATGTAACAATTGACATTTGACCTACTGATGCAAAATTAAGCAATTTTTGTATTTTTGTCACAAGTCAATTGTCAATTGTCAATTGTCAAAAAAACTATGGGATTATTTAAAAGCAAACCAACGTCATATTTAGGAATGGATTTAGGCACTAGCTCTATTAAACTAATTGAGCTAGAGAGCGCAGGAGGAAGGCCCCGCTTAGTTACCTATGGGGTTGTGGAAACAGGCATAAGCGTTTCTCGGGATGATAAAGAGGCAGACCATGCAAAAGTTGCTGGCGTATTAAAGGCGCTTTTAGAAAAAACAGGCGCTCGCGCGCGTATTGCCATTGCCGCGCTTCCTAATTTTTCGGTATTTAGTTCGGTTATTTCTCTGCCTAAATTAGATGAAAAAAAACTCGCAGAAGCAGTGCAATGGGAAGCGAGAAAGTTTGTTCCTATGCCTATTGAAAATGTTGTCTTGGATTGGAAGGTTTTAGGAGAATCAGATAACAAGCAATCAGGAAAAGAGGACGAGCAAAAAGAGGCGCCCAAACCAACAAATCAAGCGCCGCAAGATAAGCCGCAAGATCAAAATAATCAACAATTACCCCAACAAGAAGCTCCCACAGAAGCGTTTCAAGGTAAGGATGCAAAGCAGAAACAGACGCAAACATCAGCCAAAGGAAACCTTGCAAAATGCGATACAATAATAAAAATTTTGCTTACTGCGGCCCCAAAGCATCTTGTGGAAAGGTATGTTTCGATTTTTAAGCTTTCGGGAATTAAACTTTTGAGTTTAGAAACAGAGTCATTTGCTTTAAGTAGGAGCTTAGTTGGCAATGATCCAAGTTCTGTTTTGATTGTTGATATTGGGTCTTTAACTACTGACTTAACTGTTGTTGAGGGAGGTGTGCCTATACTTGCTCGTAGCATTGATGTAGGCGGAAAAGCAGTAACAAAGGCGGTCGCGGATTCAATGGGAATAGCGTTTGAGCGCGCAGAGCAGTTTAAGAGGGATGTTGGAATGGGATCTCTTAGCGGTGATAATGCTGGAGCTGAAAATAAAGATGGGATTTCAAAAATTATTAACGAGAGCTTTTCTCCGGTTATCAACGAAATGAAATATTCTCTTGAACTGCATCAAGGCCAAGGTCAAAAGAAAATAGAAAAAATACTAATTACCGGCGGAAGCGCGTTTTTGCCGTCGCTTTCGGAATATTTAACTAATCAGCTTAAAATAAAAGCATTTATCGGAAACCCATGGGCGCGGATTTCATATCCAAAAGATTTATCCGAAATATTAGATCAGCTTGCCCCTAACATGGCAGTTCCAATAGGACTTGCTATGCGGGAGATAGAATAGCGCCATTGTCATCTCGACGAAGTTTATGCCGAGTACTCTCGGCCTCGGGATGACAAAATTACTTATGACTAAGGATGAAAAAGGAATTAATTTGCTTCCACATGATATAGCCGGAGGCAGCAGCAGAAAGAAAAAGGGATCTAGTCCTGCGAGTTTTGAGTACACAAATCCAGAGGATGAGTCCTTCTTCGCTAAAGCTTCGAAGGATAAAAAAGAGAAGAAGCCGGGATTTTTTAGTAGATTGTTTGGCAGGTCCAAAAAAAGCAAGGCATCTAGAAGTGATTTGCAGGATAAAAGAGAAAAAGTTCAAAAAGAACAAAAAAAGACACGCGATTTGCCTGTTGGTAAGCCGCTTCCTTCTTTATTATTTTCTAATTCAAACAAAGCTAACAATCAAAAAAAATCTATTGCAAGACCCTTATCTACACCGCAAAAATTAGAAGAAAAGAAAGATGCTGCGCAATTTCAAAAAAAGATAGAAATAAAACCTTTGAAACTTGTTCCAATTGTTAAGAAAAAGCCGACCACAGATGAAGAGAAGGTTCAAGGTTCCCAGCCAAAGGCTGGTCAGCCTTTGGCTGAAAGGTTCAAGGTTCAAAGTGAAGACAAGAAAGAGGGGAAGAAGAAGGGATTTTTTGTGAGGTTAAAGTCAATTTTTTCTAGGAAGAGTAAGTCGCATAAGAAAAAGCACCACAAATCGCAACCACTCCCCAGTGGCAAGCCATTGCCTTCGGCCATGTTTAAAGGTGCTGTGACTCATGTGCCCAAAAAGAAGCTTATTATTGAATACACATCTCCAAAAGTTTCTCAATCTATTGGTGTTGAGGCGCAAAAGGTTCATACATTGCATAATCCGGATTTTCTTCATACTAAGCCCTTGAAAAAAATAGACAAAGACGAGATTCACAAAAAGGAAAAAAAGCCATCGCTCTTGCGGCGTATATTTTCTCGGAAGAAGAAAAAGCAGGGTATACCAACAATGAAGTCACAGAAAGCCCTGCAAATTAAGCCAATTCCTATTATTAGACTAAAGCCGGAGTCCTCCTTCGTTAACTCGGCCTCCGTAGCCACTTCGGCGAAGGGGGTAGCTTCGGAGGATAAAAAAGAGGGGAAGAAGATCACAGATGAAGAGAAGGTTCAAGGTTCCCAGCCAAAGGCTGGTCAGCCTTTGGCTGAAAGGTTCAAAGTTCAAAGTGAAGACAAGAAAGAGGGGAAGAAGAAGGGATTTTTTAGTAGGATTTTCAAGCGAAAATCAAAAAAATCGCAAGAACAAAAAAAGCAAAAGCCAATATTACACAAGCAAATTCTTGAGTCAAAAACAGGTGTTGCGCCCAACCTCTTATCACAGACAAAGCCGACCACAGATTCGACCACAGATGAAGAGAAGGTTCAAGGTTCAAGGTTCAAGGTTCAAGGTGGGGGAGAAGAGAAGAAAAAGACAACCACAGATCAAAGCAAAGAGATTAAGGAAAAAGAAAAAGCAGAATCAACAACTGTGGGTGCTATCCTGTCAAATGGCAAGAAGGGATTAACTCAAGCTCCGGTACATAAAAAGGATTCACATGATGTTAATTTGCTTTCTGCTGAATATTCTCAAAGGTTTGTACAAGGAAATCCAAAAAAGGCGCTTGCTATTTCCGTTGTTTCTGTTGTCTTAATTATTGGCTTAACATACGCTGCTTTGCATTTATATCAAACAAAAAGCCAGTCAAAAGTAGATGAAGTTGCGAGTATTAATACTGCTCTGGCAGAAACAATCGCAACCTATAAAGATTTAGAAAACGAAGACAAAGACCTTGCCAGGAAAATTTCAGCCATTAAAAAACTTTTGGATAATCATATTGCATGGAAGTCGTTTTTGGATCGCCTAGAGGAGCAGACAATACCAGAGATTACCTATATTAGCATGGGCGCATCAACAAAAGGGACAATAGTCATCTCTGCGTTAGCTAAGGATTTCACTGGAATAGCGCGGCAGATTACAGTGCTTCAGGAGCACGCGCCTTGGGCAGACAAGGTTAGCATGACTTCTGCTTCGTTAGCAGAGGGTGATGGTGGAGAAGTAGTTGGTGTGGCATTTGATATGGTTATTACCATAAACATAGATGCGCTTGAATATGAATAATAGAAATAAAACTGGGTTATGGCTACTATAAAAAAAGCAAAAACAAAAAAGAAAAAAACTAAAAAGGCGCTTATCCCACCTTTTGCTAAGGCATGGTTTTTAGAATATTATCAGCATGTTGCTGTGGGGATTGCGATTGTATTATTCTTGGGCGGGTATATCTTTATTCTGCACCCAAAGTTGAGTCTTGCTCTTGATTTATCAGTTGATGGATATGAAGAGGCAACAAAAGAACAAAAAAATTTAGAGGAAAAATTAGCATATCTTGTAGGCCTTGCATCTGAAAGGAAAAAAGTTAGAGACACAGAGATTGAACTAGTGAACCAAATGCTCCCTAAAGAATCGCTTATTCCGCAAATAATTACAAACGCAGAGGGAGTAGCAATTAAGAGCGGTGTTACCTTAGAAGGTATTGAAATAAGCATTATTGATGAATATATTCCAGAAGACGAACAAAGCATTGCCAGCACAGTGCCCGAAGGAGTAGGAATAATTGAAATTACTCTTATTTTAACACAAGGCCCTTATGAAGAAGTAAAAATGTTTTTAAACAATCTTGAAAAAAGTTTAAGAATTTCAGATGTAATTGCCTTGATGTATAGCCCAAAAGAAGAGAGTTATTCTGTGATTATTAGAAATTATTATTTGCCTTAGGTATGGCGCTTATTCCAAAGGCACCAACGCGTGCAAAACAAATTAAACTTGCTCTTACTCTAATATCTGTAATAGGAGTAACCGTTGGATATGCTTATTTTGGGTTAATTAAAAAGACAAAAATAGTCGATACTCCAATAGGCGAAGGAGGAATCTTAGTTCCAAATGAGGCAAGAAAAGATACATTGCGCAAATCAGGGGTCAGAGCATTAGGAGAACTTAGCGAACAAGAAACCTTTACTCGATTAGAAAAATTCGGAATCTGGCCTCTGCAGTCAGAGCCAAAGGGCAGAAGCCAGCCATTTATTATAATCAAGGAGGAAGAGCGGTAAATAATGGCAACACCTTTTTTACAATATTTAGTTTCAAAAAAAATTATTCCAGAGAATACTAGTGTTTTGGTTCAACAAAAATTGGATTCTGGACCAAAGCCCCTTGATTTACTGCTGACAGAAATAGGGAAAATAGAAGAACCAGACATACTTAAGCATAAAGGAGAGTTCTATCATTTGCCAACAGTTGCCCTGCAAACAAAACCAACAGAAAAATCCGCCTTAAATTTTTTCCCAAAAGAAGCAGTTAATAATTACAAGATGTTGCCTTTTGAGGTTAAAGACGGGGTGGTGCATGTTGGAATGGTTAACCCAGAAAATTTAAAAGCCCGCGAAGCAATTGATTTTTTAGCGCGCCAAAAGGGCTGGGAAACAAAATTTTATGTGGCCACTAGTGCTGGGTTAAAGCACATGGTAGATCAATTCAGCGGAACTTTATCTTCGGAAGTTGGCGAGGCGCTGGTATACGCGGATGAGGACAGGGATAAGAAAGGCAAGAAAGAGCCAAAAACCGAAAAAGAATTAGAGGAAGTAGTTAAAAGCGCGCCTGTTTCAAAAATGGTGAATGTTATTTTACGCCATGCAGTAGAAGGAGGAGCAAGCGATATCCACATTGAACCAGGGGATATTGATAGCCGCGTAAGATATAGGATAGATGGAGAACTTCACGCAACACTATCTTTGCCAAAGTATATTCACGCTTCTATTGTTTCGCGCATAAAGGTTATTGCGAATTTAAAAATAGACGAAACCAGGAAACCCCAAGATGGAAGGATCCATATGGAAATAGAGGGAAAAAAGATTGATTTTCGCGTGTCCACACTGCCGCTTACTGGCAGCGAAAAAGTAGTAATGCGAATTTTAGATGTTACGCGCGGCGCACCTAAACTCGAGGACCTTGGATTTATAGGAAGAAATATTAATGTTGTTAAAAGGCAGATAGAGCAGCCCAATGGATTATTTTTAGTAACTGGACCAACTGGGTCGGGAAAATCAACAACTCTTTTTTCCGCGCTTTCTCTTTTAAACAAAGAAAATGTTAATATTGTAACTTTAGAAGACCCTGTTGAATATTATCTTCCTGGAGCAAACCAATCTCAAGTTAGGCCAGAAGTTGAATATACGTTTGCTTCTGGATTGCGCTCTATTCTGCGCCAAGACCCAGATATTATAATGGTTGGAGAAATTAGAGATAACGAAACAGCTCAATTAGCAATTCAAGCCGCTTTAACTGGGCACAT
>CAYOXH010000037.1:0-8319 GCA_964407875.1 uncultured Gammaproteobacteria bacterium | reverse complement strand
ATCAATCACAAAAAACACCCCATTATATCTATGGTCTGTTTTTTGACAAAAGTATATACTTTGTATATACTTTGTATATACCTAATAAATTAATCTAAAAATCTATGAAAACAGCTGTTGTAAATTTCAAAACAACTCCAGAAATTAAACAAAAAGCAATCAAAAAAGCAAAAAAAGCTGGTGTCTCTTTAAGCTTTCTTCTTGACCGACACATGCACGAAATAGCAAGCGCAAAAACACTAACTTTAGATTTCGATGCAGAAGAACCTTCGGAGATGCTTATTCGCGACCTTAAAGAATCAGAAGAAGACGAAAAAAAGGGATTTACATCCCCTGCTTTTGACAATGCTGACGACGCCATAGCCTGGCTTGAGGATCCAAACGCAAAATATGAAAATCAAATTTAGCAAAAAATTCAAAAAACAGCTCAAGAAGTCACCACGCGAAATACAAAATTCCTTTAAAAATCGCTTTAAAATTTTCTCAGAAAACCCAAATAATCCAATATTGCGCAATCACGGGCTGAAGCACAAATGGCAAGGGCACAGGAGCATTGATGTTACTGGCAACTGGAGGGCGATTTTTTATGAAACGAATGACGAATGGATAGTTTTTCGCACAATCGACACCCACAGCAACCTATATAAATAGAAAAAATCCACATATATTCTTTTGATTTATGTCTTACGACTTACGCCTGCCCGCCTCTGGGGGGACTTTTTTGAATTGATTTATTCCCTGTTCTTTGATATCATAATCACGAATTAACTTGACGATTACAGCATGTCTGGACATAGTAAATGGAATAGCATAAAGCATCAAAAAGCAGCGGCCGACGCCAAAAAGGGCGCTGTTTTTACTCGTATTGCGCGCAATGTCACACTAGCTGCTCGAGAGGGAGGAGAAGACCCAGAAACCAACTTTAAACTGCGAATGGCAATTGATCAAGCAAAAGCATTTAATGTGCCAAAGGATAATATTGAACGCGCGATTAAACGAGGAACTGGAGAAGGTGATGAAGGGCAGTTACAAGAAATCACCTACGAAGCATATGGCCCTGGCGGAGTAGCAATCATTATCAAAGTAGTAACTGATAATACCAATCGAGCGCTTTCTGATCTTAGGCATGTGTTGACTAAATATGGCGGCTCTCTTGGAGAATCTGGATCAGCCATGTGGAACTTTGACCCAAAGGGTTTTAGGCCAAAGAATACAATTGAGCTTGACGAAAGTAACAAAAAGAAACTTGATAATCTCACACATGCCTTGGATGAACTGGAAGATATAAACGACTTTTATACAAATGCAACCTAATTGTCATTGCGAGGAGTGAGCTGTACTCAGCGAACGACGCGGCAATCCTATCGTCGCACTAAAGCTGAACACAATCGAAGTTATTCTCAACGATAAGATTGCCGCGGTCGGGAGTACCCTCCCTCGCAATGACAAATAAAAATATGATCATACTGGGAATAGATCCAGGAATAGCTGATACTGGTTATGGAATAATAAAAAAGACAGGCGATTCATTCACCTTTCTTGACTGCGGAACTATTAAAACTTCAGCAAAAAACGATCTTGCTCTGCGATTACAAAATCTTTATACAGACATTTCAGCAATCATTAAAAAACATAAACCGCAGCAAATAGGAATAGAAGAACTATTTTTTGCAAAAAATACCAAAACAGCAATCACTGTTTCGCACGCGCGCGGCGTAATCTTATTAGCATCGCGCAAGGCCAAATGCGAGATAAAAGAATTTACTCCTTTGCAAATTAAGCAGGCCATAACTGGATATGGCAAAGCAGATAAAAATCAAATTCAGGAAATGGTAAAAACAATTCTGAATTTGGACTCTATACCAAAACCAGATGACGCCTCAGATGCGCTTGCCATAGCCATATGCTGCGGACAAACAAAATATGCCAAATAACAAACTCAACATAGTAACCATAGCCGCGGAAACAGCGCCTTTCTCAAAAGCAGGCGGCTTGGGGGACGTCGCTCGGTCTCTTCCTAAGGCAATAAAAAGGGACGGACATAAAGTCATTGCAATTACTCCACTGCATGGTGTTGTTGATATAAAAAAACACAATCTTAAAAAAATGGGCAATGACATTAAGGTAGAAATGGACGAAACCAAAACACTTGAATTTGATTATTATAGAGGATATTTAATGGATGGCCTGCCAATTTATTTTATAGACCGCAAGGCGTACTTTTCTGGATTTAAAACAATCTACGGAACAAAAATTGCAAATGAGAGATTCTTCTTTTTTGACATGGCAGCCCTTAAATTGATAGATATACTTGGAATTAAGCCAGATATCATCCATTGCAATGATTGGCATACTGGCCTAGTTCCCTACTTTGCAAAAAAGAGGTTCAAAAAATCAGCTACAATATCTAAAGCAGCGCTCTTATATACAATACACAATCTTGCTTTTCAAATGGGGCATGCAAAGGGCGCTGGAACAAAAATTGATGATGGATACCGCAGATTACCAAGATTTTCAGATGAAAAAGGGATCAAAGGAATTAATTTTGCAAAAAGAGCCATAATTAACTCAGATATTATTAATACTGTTTCAGAGCAATATGCAAAAGAAATAATGACTCCAAAGTTCGGGGAGGACTTGAATCGAATTCTACAAAATAGAAAAGACAGGGTATTTGGAATTGTAAATGGGATTGATTATGGTGTATTTAACCCAAAACAGGATCCAGATATTAAGCAAAATTACGACCACAGATCACTTGATAAAAAAATCGCTAATAAGCTGTATTTACAAAAAACATTTAAACTTCCAAAAAACAAAGATGTTCCGCTATTGGGAATGGTTACAAGAATTACCGAACAAAAGGGATTTAATTTACTAATGAAGATTGCGGATGATTTGCTTGAGCAGGATATACAGCTTGTAATAGCAGGAACAGGTGAAAAAGAATATGAAAACTTCTTTAAAAAACTAGTAAAAAAATATCCAAAAAAAGTTGGAGCCCATCTTGAATTTAGCACAAAAAAAGCAGTTGAAATATACGCGGGAAGTGATATATTTCTTATGCCTTCGCGGTTCGAGCCATGCGGGCTTGGGCAGTTAATCAGCATGCGATATGGATCTGTGCCAGTTGTACACGCGGTTGGCGGCTTAGTTGATACTGTTACCAACTATGACCCAAAAATAAAAAAAGGGAACGGGTTTGTGTTTAAGCAATATAATTCACAAGATTTCCTTATCTCTCTTGTCCGCGCTATTGAAACATACAAGCACGCGGACGCATGGAAAAAATTAGTTCAAGTAGGAATGAAGCAATCCCATTCCTGGGAAATCCCAGCGGAAAAATATGTTGAATTGTTCCGCAAGGCAATCAGCATTGCAAAAAAATCAACTTACTAATTCTATATGATACCAATAGAACAACTATTCAAAAAAGAATCCACACTCAATTATATCAAAGAGCATGCTCCTGGTTTTGTTGAGCAAAATGCTATTGAAAAACTTACCATAACCCCAATTAAAAAACACATTGGCAGAGCAAGCAACTTCTATCATGTTGTTATCCGTTATGACGACCCTCAATTAACTAGACCGATATTTTGTACAGCACATTCTAATGAAAACAGAAAAACAGCATTCAACGCGCTTGGGTTCATTAATAAACATGGATTTAAAAAATCAAAAACAGTGCTTCCAAAATCAATTTTTTACGATAAAAAGTTGAATGCGTTCTTTTATCAAGGTATTGAAGGAGAAAATTTGCTCCATTATATTAAAAAACCAGATTCAGAATTAGAAAAATACATCCGTGGTGCTGCAAGATGGATAGCGCAACTGCATGAAATTCCAACAGATAAGGCAAAAAATTTTAATCCGGAAAACAGCCGAATTAAAACAGTTGTTCCTGGACCAGATTATTTTCTTGATAAAATAAAAAGAGAGTTTCCATTATTTTTTGAATCAATAAAAAAATATTTTAACAGATTAGTAAAAAAGGAAGAAGAAAACATTTCTAAACTACATTCGCTTGCTTTGATTCATGGTGATTTTCACCCTGAAAATGTAATTATCAACAAAGACACCAAAGAAATTTCTGTAATTGATTTTACTGACATTTGTTTAGCCGACTATGCGCGCGATATTGGAGCATTTATACAGCAGCTTAGGTTTATGGCTAGAGGAAAACGCAGTACAGACGAAATTAAATCTTTACAAAAAAAATTCTTGCAGGCATACTTGTCTGAGCGTAAAATTAAGTTAACCGATAATCTAGAAAAGCGGATCACTTTATACCGCGCATGGACTGCTTTAAGAAGCAGTATTTACTTTTTAACTAAAGAACCTTCCGAAGAGCCGCAAGCGCGTGTTGAGCTAGGGCAACTTGAGGAACATATCAAACGAATATAATATGAAAATATTACAGCTAGTTATATTTCCACTATGGGGTTCTGGGTCAGGTACATATGTGCGAGGGCTTTCTAAAACACTTGCTGCCAATGATAGGCATAAGGTTGCTGTTGTGGCGCCCGAGAAACGTAAAATTAAAAACGTAAAACTATATACAGTTAAGCTGCCCTTTAATGCTGCTTACACAGGGCATCCAGAATTTAAAAAATGCAAATTATACCATGAACTTGGCGGTGATGAATTCACGGAAATATATGATGCTTTTTTTAAAACAATAATAGACGCTGTTGAGGATTTTAAGCCAGACATTATTCATGTTCACCATGTTTCTTTTTTAACATGGATTGCTAAATATATAAAAAATGTCTACAACATCAATTTCATTGTAACAGCGCATGGAACAGGTCTTTTAAGCACAACCCAAAATAAACAAATGTTCCAAGCGCAAACAACCGAAGCGCTCGCACAGGCAAAACGTATCACTGCTGTAAGTAATGATACAAGGCAATGGGTAAAAGAATTGCATGGACATGACTTTGCCCATAAGATGCGCACTATCCCGGGAGGTATTGTTGCTAATGATTTTCCCGCCCAAAAAGATATAAAAATTATTAATAAAAAATACAAGTTAAAAAACAAAAATGTCGTATTCTTCTCAGGTAAATTAACGCCCTTAAAAGGTGTTTCATATCTTGTAAAAGCCGCAAAAGATATTGACGGATATGTGTTTATAGCGGGCGCTGGAACCGAAGCAACAAATCTTAAAAAAATCGCAAAAGATAATGGAATAAAAAATGTACACTTTTTAGGGTACATGGGAAAAAACAGAAAAAAAGAATTCGAGGAATTTTATTATAGGGCAGATGTGTTTGTTGCTCCATCTGTTTGGGATGAACCACTTGGATTAGTAATCCTTGAGGCAATGGTATGCTCAACCCCTGTTGTGGTAACCCGTAAAGGAGGTATTCCTTTAGCAGTAAAAGACGGATACAACGGATTATTTGTTAAATCAAGAAACAGTACTGACATAGCTAAAAAAGTCAATAAAATTCTTCATAAAAAACAGCTTAAAAGACGTCTTGGCGTAAACGCGCGCAAAACCGTATTAGAAAAATTTACATGGAAAAAAATAGCTGCTAAATTCACCCGCATATATAAGATAAACAAAAATGGGAATGGGAATGGACACAAAAAAAAGAAACGATAATCTGTGGTCATTAGTATACTGTGGTATACTGTATCTATGCCCTCTAAGACAAAAAAAATAAATATAGCAATCCTAGCGCCAGTGTTCCTCCCAATTCCTCCAAAAAAACAGGGCGGATCTGAATGGATTGTATACCACCAAGCTAATGGCTTGGTTGATTTAGGTTTTAATGTAACATTATTTGCTGTTGCTAAGTCCAAAACAAAAGCAACGCTTATACCTGTAGTGCAAAAAGGAGTACAAGATTATTCTATAAAACTTGATGCCATGGAATCCTCGCGCAAATTACGGCTTGAAAATGTCTTCATAGCACGCTTACTTACACAACTTATGAAGCACAAAAACACTTTTGATATTATATTCAATCACACACGCGGTGGAGAAATCATGCTGCCGCTCACAAAATATATTAAAGCTCCCATGGTACATGTGCTGCATCTCCCTCTCTTTAAAGATGTCGCGGACATCTACCAACAATACCAAGCGCCGCTTGTTTCTATTTCTAACAATCAAAGAAAAGGTTTTGAAAAACTCAATTATGCTGGCACTGTATATAATGGGGTTGATACTTCACGATTTACTTTTAATCAAAAACCAAAGGATTATATTTTTTGTATCGCGACCATTGGTGAGCATAAAAACACGCTTGATGCAGTAATCGCGGCCAAAAAATCTCAAACAAAACTAATTCTTGCCGGCAAGATAAGAGACCAGGATTATTATGAAAAAAAAATAAAGCCGCATATAGACGGGAAAAAAGTGCAGTATAAAGGCGAAGTTGGGTTTAAAGAAAAAATTAAACTCTACCGCAACGCAAAAGCACTTCTATTCCCAACTAAATGGCAAGAGCCATTTGGCCTTGTTGCTATTGAAGCGCTTGCTTGTGGAACACCAGTAATTGCTTATCATAATGGTGCTCTACCGGAAATTGTTCAGCATGGGAAAAATGGCTTTCTTGTGAAACAAGTAACTGGCATAGTTTCAGCAATAAAAAAAATCTACAAGATTGATCGAGCTGATTGTAGAAAATCAGTTGAAAAAAAATTTACTATCAAAAAAATGGTTAAAGATTATGCTCAAATTTGCCGCGACCTAACTTCTGTCTAACGCATTCAATCAATTTGTTATTATTCATATGCAACGAACACTCAAAATAGCACAAGTAGCACCACCATGGACCTCAGTACCCCCTAAAAAGTACGGCGGTGCTGAATTGATTGTCTCATATATCACCGAAGAACTGATGAAACGGGGACATAAGGTCACGCTCTATGCTTCAGGTGACTCAAAGACGTCTGCGACGCTACGCAGTGTGTACAAAAAGGCCTTATTTTCACAGGGTATCACCATGTCTGATGTAAGCATTCCGCTTTTAACGTTATTCCAAGCAGTAAGCGAATCAAAAAAATTTGATGTCATTCATTCACACATCCATGCATATGACCAATTTTTTATACCATTCTCGAACGCACCGTGGTTAGCAACACTACACTCGCCAACCAGCAATAGTGAGGCAAACCCAACAAGGGCATCAGTGTTTGAACAATTTAAGCGCCACAACTTCGTCTCCATCAGCTTGCGACAACGTAAGGCCGCTCCAGCCAGAATGCACTTTATAGACAATATATATAATGGAATCAAGGTAGGGGAGTTTATGTACAATGAAAAACCAAAAAATCACTTTATCTGGATCGCCCGATTTGCGGCAAAAAAAGGTGCGTGGGACGCTATTCAGGTCGCAAAAAAATCTCGCACCAAACTCGTGCTTGCCGGAACAGCAAATAGTGAAGATGAAAAACAATACTTCGCCAACAACATTAAACCACATATCAATAAAAGCTCTATAAAATTTATAGGAGAAATTTCTCGATCTCAAAAATCACACTTCTTCAAAAATGCAAAAGCTTTATTAAATCCAATACAATGGGATGAACCATTTGGACTCACCATGATCGAGGCGATGGCCTGCGGTACCCCAGTGATTGCGTACAATCGTGGCTCTGTACCAGAAATCATAAAACATGGAATAACTGGCTATGTGGTAAAAAATAAACAGCAGATGTATAAAGCAATCAAAAAAATAATAACGCTACCAGACAAACAATACCGCGCCATGCGACAATCGTGCCGTAAACATGTGGAAAAAAACTTTACTATGGAAAAAATGGTCGATGGTTATGAGCAACTCTACTATAAAATGTTAAAACAATAAAAAAGAATTAAACAACTATGAAAAAGATGCATATTGCGCTTTTTTTCTCGCTCAACTTTAAAGCGCCGCACAACAATAAAAAAGTTATTGTGGCTCCTATGACGCTATTAGAAGATCTAGCTACTGGATTACATGCTAAAGGTCACTCTGTTTATTTTCTCACAACCAAGGACTCGCAAGACAAGCCCTACTACTACCGAACACCGCTCTTTATCAGTACCGCCCGCAACCCACAGATTCAAAAACTTGCCCACCAAGGCAACACAGGAGAGCACATTAAACTAGCAGCTTTCTATAACCAGTGCGCGGTTAAGGAATTTTTAAAAAAGCATGGAAAAAAATTAGATATATTTAATTTCCATAGCATTCAATACCCCCTCTCATTGCTCTATTTGAATCGTTATTCGTTTAAAAGTATCTTTACGTTACACGATTCTTCTCTAAACTATTATCAAAAACAGCCGCAAGTTTAAGTGATCGAATGAATATAAAT
>CAYOXH010000036.1:0-8355 GCA_964407875.1 uncultured Gammaproteobacteria bacterium | reverse complement strand
CCTGGAGCACATCCTCCGCCTGGACCCCAAGGGTCAGGTCCCCAAGGGTCAGGTCCCGGACCCCATGGGTCTGGTCCTGGGCCTTCTGGGAACTCACATTCTTGCCTTTCAAAGTTCCACCAACCAGGTGGAGGGCATGCCTGCATTTCTGTCTTATGCCTTGCCCATTCACAACCAGGAACCCCTGGATTATTTTCACAATACCTGTCGCACTCCTCATCTGAATCGCACTTCCCGAAAAATGGATCATCGCGCTCATGTTGCGCTTTTTCCATTTCAATCCTGTTTCTTTCACGAACCAAATCATCACCCATTCTTTCTTTTTCATGCCTCATCTGCTGATCCATGAACTGCCTTTGAATCTGCTGGCAAACTGAATCGCAAAAAGGATCATTTGCTAAGCGCTCTTCAAAAATACGCTTTTGCTCGTTAAATCTTTCTTCAACCAATGAATATTGGTCATTTATTTTTACATCCCACAATTCCTTTCTTGTATCAAAATCATCCCAAGCTACCTGATTAATTTCATTCCAAAACTCATCTTCCTTCTGCATCTGCAATCTATCCATTTGGAAATTTATTTCACGCTCTTCAAAATCCAATGAAGCGCGCTGAATTTCTCGCTCGCGCTCTGAACGGGTTTCTTCCATTTTTCTCATCTTAAACATCATTGCATCCTCAAATCCTGTATCACGCGCTTTAATCTCATTAATAACGAATTCTGGAGCATCAAAGAACCTACCGCGAAACATGTCAAAATGCTCTGGCTCATTCATGCCTTGCATATAATTCTGGAATTGCTCTGTGTTCTTTTCCACGAACCTGCCGCGAAAATCATCTCCAAAATCAAATCCTTCTAAAATACCCATATCACGCGGGTCTAAAGATGATATTCTATCCATAAACGCGTCCCCCTCGCGCCTGAATCTTGTTTCAAACTGATTTTGCATTGCTGCTTCTGTTTGCTGTAGGAAAGCCCGCTTTGTTGGATCGCTCATTACTTCTGCTTCTAATTCCTGTAATAATCTAAATGTCTTTGGATTTGGATTATTCATCATCTCCTCTGTTAAGGCATGGAATCGCTCTGCCTGAAACTGGGAATCAACATCACTAAATACCTGCTTAAAGTCGTCTACAGATTCTCTATGCTCTTGCTCCATTCTAGCTGCCATTTCTGTATCCGCTGACATGCGATTTTTGAATTCTTCCATGGCGATTAATCCATCAACTCCTGTTGTATTGAATCTATCAAAATATCTTTGCTCAACCGCAAAATCATCAATAAATTCCAATTTTTGCTCAAATTTGCGAACTGCTATTTCTTTTGCTTCTTCTAGTTTTGCCAAAATATCAGCTGGAATTCCAGTTGATTGCTTTAGTTCGTCAAGAAGCGCCATAAGCCTGGTTTCATCAACAGTCGCGTGCTCAATATATTTCTCAAACTTTTCCACGCGAACTGCTGGCGGCAAAGTGCTTATGCGAACCTCAAATTTTTGTATTGTATTTTCTCGGGCTGCTGCAATTGCTTCTTGCGCTGTTTCTGGAACTTTTTCGTAAACTGCTTCTAAAATTTCCAAGTTCTTTAAGTGCTTAAAATCAGAGCCCTCTTGCTCGTCCATAACAGTGCTCAAACGTGTTGCCATGTCTTCTGGAGTATCTTCCACTCCAGAAAGAATTTCAGTGAAATCACTCATGACCTCGCCTTTTACATCTTCAACCACAGCAACAATTTGCTCTATAGCAACATCAACCACAACTCCTGTTGCAGCTGCTGTTTCTTTTACTTCAATTACATCTTCCGCGATATTATCCAAAACCTTTTGCTGTGTTAATTGCTTATCAACAAAATCATCTAAAAATGTATTAACTGCTTCTGATTGCGTCACTTTTTCTTCTTTTACATCTTCAACTTGTCCTGTTATCTGTTCTACTTTTGATTCATATCGCTCTATTGCCGCAGTAACTGCGCCATGGTCGACATTTTCCATTCCATCCTCTTCAATCATTTGTATTGTTTCCGCCAAATAGTCATTAGCATGCTCAAGGCGGAGCTCTGCTTTTGCAACTGGGTCAAATGTAACTGCTTCTGTAACAGCATGCCCAAATCTCTTGAATATATGAAAAGGGCTGTCTGGCATAATTGTTGCCCTATTTGCTTCCATATCTTCAATAGTAATATCAAAATCAAGCAAAATATCTTCTGGTATTTCTTCTACTTGAATTATATCGACAACGCCATCTCCATCTGCATCAACCGTGGTTGTTGCTGTATCATCTGGCGGTTGCTCACCAGTACTTTGAGCAACAGCCGTCGGAGGAGAAGAATCTGCCTCTTGGGCAAGTGCCACATTTACAAACAAAAAAGCCCCTAAAAAGAGGGCTACTAAGATTGCTGATAGAACGACCCTATCAGCCATATTGCACACTGTGCAAACACGCGCTTTTGCGCGCAAAGCTAGTAAGTGCATAAAACTATGTTTTATTTATTTTTTATATTGATAACCTTGCTACACAAGCATAAAAAAATACCTGTAGATAACTATATTATGACACATTTAACGTAAAACATACAATACTTTTTCCACTGAAACAATAAAACAGCGGAACAAGCGCGGTTTTTTTGTCTGGGAGGACGCTTAGCGTGGCTCGCCACGTCGCTCGCGAACGACGTGGCTCGGGGACAGGGATTCGAACCCCGATTCCTAGGACCAGAACCTAGTGTCCTGCCGTTAGACGATCCCCGATTAATTCTCTATTACTGCGCCTTCAAATATCTCTAATGCCGCTTTAACCAATGCATCTTCCTTTTTATCTAATTTTCCTGATTCTTCTATATTATCGCTTTTTTTAAATGATTTAACATCCTCGCGAACAGTTGTCTCAATTCTATATTTGGAGCCATACACCTCGTGAATAATTGATTCAACTATCTCGCGATTTTTCATTTCAGAAACCTTTTCCTGCTGCAAACGGTACTTAAACCCAAGCTCCAAAATATTTCCATTAACTGTAACCGGCTCAGCAACTCCAAGGACAAAGTTGAGCGCGTGACTTTTGTCCTTAATTTTTGTAAGTACCTCACCCCAGCCATCTAGAATCTCCTCTAGCGAATGACTTGGTTCGGCTACACGTTTATCTTTTGGAAGCTCTTCTGATTCTTCACGAAGTGGATAGTTGACAGTGGGCGGTCGGACAGTTGATTTGCTTTCCCATCCCATCTTCAATCCTCCATCCTCTATCTTCTGTCCCTTATCTCGTAACTCGGCACTCGTAACTCGTAACTCTTTTTTCTCTTTCGACTGACTACTAATTACTGTCGACTGACTACTATTCCCACCACATATCTCTATAACAGCAAGCTCTATTGGCAATATAGGCAAATCAGGAGAAAGCTTCATATCCTGCGAAGCGCGCAGTAGATGGATTACTATCTGGCGAATATGGCCAATATTAGCTGAATCGCGCAATGAATCAACTTCTTTTATCTCATCTTCTGAAAAATATACGCTAAGCGCTTCTTTATCTTGGGTCACCATATATAACATCAATTGGCGAGAGATTTCAAGTGCTTCTTGTAAAAAGAACTCTAAATTAATTCCTTTGTTCTCAAATTCAGTTAATGACTCTAATGAGGATTTTGCGTCTTTTTTTTCTAAATATCCAAGCCAGGACATGACTTTTAAAAATCCTACTTTTGGTAAAAACAAAGACGCGTCTTCTACTGTAATATTGTCTTTGCCTATGCTTAAAATCTGGCCAAGCAAGCTTTCTGCATCCCGCAAAGCGCCTCCGCTTCGGCGCGCTATTTCTTGAGTAACTGGTTCATCTACATTTGCTTTTTCTTTTTTAATTATATCCTGCAAGCGGCCTATTATTTGTTGAAAGCTAATCTTTCCAAAACTAAAATGTTGGCATCTAGAAAATATTGTCTCTGGAATTTTGTGAAGTTCTGTTGTAGCTAAGACAAAGATGACATGTGACGGCGGTTCTTCCAATGTCTTTAAAAGCGCGTTAAAGGCCTCAGCAGTCAGCATGTGCACCTCATCTACAATATAGACCTTATATGGCGCTTTTGTTGGTACATATTTCACCTGCTCTCGAAGTTCACGGATTTCATCTATTCGGCGGTTTGAGGCCGCATCTATCTCAATAAGATCCTGACTCCTTCCCTCGTTAATCGCCAGGCAAGAATCGCACTTATTACATGGCTCTTGTGTATTTTTATCACGGTTTGAGCAGTTTAATGACTTTGCCAGGATTCTAGCTATAGATGTTTTGCCAGTTCCACGGGTTCCGGAAAAAAGATACGCATGAGCAATGCGGCCTGATTTAAGTTCTTCTGTAAGAATCTTTGTTATTGACTCCCTTCCAACAACTTCACTGAATTTTTTTGGACGGTATTTACGGTATAAAGTCATATATAACCGTCATTCTGAGCGAAGTGACGAGCTGTACTCAGTGAGGAACGAAGTCGAAGGATCTCGTTTAATAACGTTTAAGCGTCTAGGGCGAGATCCTTCGACTACACTCACGCCGAGTACGGCGTTCGTTCCGCTCAGGATGACGTGGATTATTATTACAGTGTAAATCAAATCCACCACAAAATCAACTAACAAAAAAACACACATTCCGCGTGCTTCTGCGTTTCGTTCCACGTGAATCCGCTTCTATAACAAATCAGCAGTTGCCTTGTCTAAAGGATCCATATCTTCCTCTTTTGTGTCTGTGTTTTCTACTACATCGCTGTCTCCGCCATCATCAATATGCTTTATGACATTTTCAACAGCAGCCCACTGGGATTGTTTGTCAGATGGAATAAGGATTATCACCTCATCACCTACTTCTCCTTTAAAATAAGTAATTGACGCGGAAAGTGTTTTATATGTATTCCCGCCTGCCATAACACTATACTCTCCAGTGTCTTCATCTTGCATCAAGGTTCCGCGAACTCGCTTTCGCTCTATTGGGCCAATCTGCTTATATAAAAAAGAACCATCATCTAAAATGGTAAGCTTTAAAATGTCTCCCTCAACTAATTTTGATTTAGACGCGTAATTAGCAGGAATAGTATATTGCTTTGAATCATTGCCAATCATGCTTACTCCGTCAAATACGCCTTCTACAACCTCGCCTTCTTCGTCTGATTCTACGTTTCTTGGCGCACGCGAAGTCAAAGAAGAAGTATCAACCTCTTCGCCTGCGTCTACTTTTTCGAGCATCTTTGTTGCTGTTTCAATCTGCTTTTGCGCGCGCTCGATCATTTGTTTTAATAAAACAACCTGATTTTTGCTCATGTATTTTTATTTTGTTTTATTTTTTCGGCCAGAGGCCGACCACCCTACTGGGTGGCTTTTTATTATTAGTTTTTTTCGTCTATATAGAGTCATTTTCTTATCCACAGTATAGCACAAAATTCAAAATCAAGCAAAATATATTACATCTAAAATTTATCAATTACCTATCTCTTGCTCTTGCCCTTAACTATTTTTTTGATTTTTCCCTATTTTTGGCTTGTCTGTATGCAAGGCCAAAAACATCCGAAGGCATGGATAGTGATTCTTCAGCATCTGGCATTTTAACAGTTACAGACTTTTTTGCTTCGTCAAAACTTTCTATTACCACATCTTTGACTATTACACCCTCTATAACAAGGCCTACTTTATCCCCAACACCAGGGCCTTCTTCTTTGCGCTTCTGGCTCTTCTGATGGCTGTTCGGTTGTGTCAGGTTTTGGTTCTTGATCGCTCATAATGTTAAACAATTAAATAGTTAATGACAATACTACCCAATATGCGCCTCCTCATTTTCTTTTTTCCATGCAGGATCAACGTTACATTCTTTATCGGAGTAGAGGAAAGAAGCTGTTGAAATTTTTCACTTCAAACTAAAGATGAACTACTTGTCAACTTTCTTCCCTCGTTCCACCTCTATTTCTGCTTGTTTCCGGATTTCTTCTTCAGAACGATTCTCGCCTTTGTTACCCTGTATTCCTTTTACTTTTGCATCAATTTGACCTTCGGGATCACCACTCTCTTCCTCCACCTTCGCATTAAATTAATTTGCTGCTTGTTCTCTTGGGTCTCTTTTTCCTACTGATTGTGATAGTATTTTTTGATTTCGCGCCACTCTTGCAGCATTTTCTTTTTCTCTAACTTTCCTTGCTTCTTCGTCTGTTATTTTTTGCTCTAGCGAGGGCTCTTTATTCATTAAATTTTCACCAGTTTGCAAATCCCACTGCCCAACACCTAATCTGTCTGATTTCCCCTTGGTTTGTTCAGGAGCTGCTTTCTGTGCTTGTTGCTGTTCGTATAAAGAAGCAGGATCCATTGGAATATCTTGCCCAGTTTCTGGATTACGGACTATTACAGTACCATCAGGGTTATCTGGACTTGGTTCTTTAAAATCAACAATCTGGCAATCTGCTTTCCCTTCTGGAGTCATAACATTAACAGTATCGCCAACATGAAGCTGTCCTTCAGATTCTTGAGCTGATTCTGGTTGTTGTTCTTTTTGCTCTACACTTTCTTGAGCATCAACTTTTGGTTTTTCAAAATCTGGCATATGGTTATAGTCGTCATCCTGAACAAGCGACCCGCGGTACTCGGCGAAGAGCGCAGCGAAGGATGACGTGGTTAATTAAAGCTTTGGCATTGGAATTTTCTTACCAAGGTTGCGCCTCATACTAAGTTCTTCTTCTATAATTGCTTTTTCTACACCAAACTTCAAACGCGCGTATTCTTTGAGTTTTGCAACCTTTTCCTGGCTGCCCTCTGGCGGTGGATAAGTTTTCATTTGAAATGGCTTTGCAGCTGCATTGTCTATTAAGAGTTTAATATACGCGTGGAATCTGTCAATGTTAATTACATCATATTCATTAAATACAGGCGCGAATTCAGCTGCTAAAGTTTCTGCATCATCAACACCTATTTTAAAACTGATAATTGTGCCTACATTACCAAAGACCGCATCACGGATTTGCGTGCTTCCATTATCTTCAACCAACTGGCCAATATATTGATGAGCAATGATTAGGTCTAAGCGATATTTACGGGCCTCAGAAAGTATTGTTGCGATTGAATCAGTTACAAAATTCTGAAACTCATCAATATATAAATAAAAATCATGCCTTTGGTCTTCTGGAAGGTCGGCTCTGCTCATGGCTGCCATTTGTAATTTTGAGACGATTATCAAACCCAAAAGCGAGGAGTTGATTTCGCCTGTTTTACCTTTTGCAAGGTTGATTAAAAGAATCTTTTTATTATCCATTACATCGCGGAAATCAAAAGCGCTTTTTTGCTGGCCAATTATATTGCGAAGCATTTCGTTTTCTACAAACCTGCCAACTTTTGATACAAGATATCCAAGCATTTCTGATTTTTGAGCGTCAGCTGTTTTTGCCATTTCCTCTTCCCAAAACGCCTTTACTACTTGATCCTTAAGTTTTGATACCTTGTACTGCTGAAAATCATCATTAGTGAACATCGCAGGAATATCAATAATTGTTCCGGGGTTTTCTGTGTCAGCCATTAAGGTAAGCATAACATTCCTCATGTTGTGTTCAAACATAGGGCCAATCATTTCTGGAGGGAACAGTTTCATGAAAATTGAAATCATATCCTGCACTGCAAAATCTTTTTGCCCTTCATCTTTATATTCAAGCATATTCAAGCCCATTGGACGCTCTGTATCGCTTGGATCAAAATATATTACATCTTCAAGCCGCTCATCTGGAATGTATGAGAGAACTGTATCAACCAAATCACCATGAGGATCTATAACGCACACTCCGTGCCCAGCATCAATATCCTGCTTAGCAAGGTTTGAGATTAGGACTGATTTACCTGAACCGCTCTTTCCGATTACATACATATGGCGCTGCCTGTCTTTTTGTTGGATTCGAACAGGAGTATCCGCGCCCCTATATTCATTATGCCCCAAAACAATCCCTTCTTTTGGCATATTAACAGGAGCTCCTGCCTGCTTTGCCGTAAGCCAAAGAATATTTGGTGTTTCTGAAATAGGAAGCGGAAAGTGGAATAAGGATGACATTTCTTCTGTGTTCAGAATAATTTGGTTTCGCTCATTAAAATTACGATAAATAAAATCATTTAAAAACCGCTTTATGTTTCGCGGCTTTGTGCGCCTAAAACTATTGCCATACTCGTACCCAGCATACTGTGAAAATGAATCAGCAATTGATGAAAGCTGGCGTTCTGCAATATTATGATTTTCGGCTGATACTACTATGCGGATATTAACCTCAAAACCAGATTTTGACGACTTCTGCTGAATTCGGGCAACTGCTTCTTCTTCAAACTGCGAGGGAAAGCCCCATGACGTCCTACACAGTTCTGC
>CAYOXH010000035.1:0-8638 GCA_964407875.1 uncultured Gammaproteobacteria bacterium | reverse complement strand
CAAAGACAGTGTTGGTAAAATTATTGGCACTCCAAATCAAGTGAATAACGCAAAAGTAGCTATAAAAGCTCTTGAAATGCTTCGCCAACCGCGTGAATCCAAATCCTCCTTCGCCCCGTCCGCAGCTAAAGCTATGGACGACAAGAAGGCTACGGAGGATAAAAAAGAAGAGAAAAAGGAGAGCAATCCAAGGTCTGATAAAGAATAATATGAGCCATAGTTTACACAATTTAAAACGTCCAAGTAGCAACAAACGCGGCAAGAAACGTGTTGGTCGTGGTAATGCATCTGGAAAAGGAACTTTTTCTGGCCGTGGTTTAAAAGGCCAGCGTTCTCGCAGTGGAGGCAGGCAAGGATTGGCAAAACGGTCTACATTCCAGCAATTACTTGTGCGTACACCTAAATTGCGTGGGTTTAAGAGGCAATCTCCAGAAATAGCCATTATTAATCTTTCAACATTGAATGATAGTTTTAAAGATGGAGATATGGTGAATGCTAAAAGTTTAATCTCAAAAAATCTTATCAGAAAAACAAAAGGTGGATTTAAAGTGCTTGGAAATGGTACAATAGATAAGAAGATAGAAATTAAAGCGAATTTCTTTTCTGATTCCGCAAAAAAGGCAATAGAAAAGGCAGGCGGAAAATGTGAGGTAGTAGGATAAATTTCTAAGGTCTAATGCTTAAGGTCTAAATTTGAAGATATTAAAATAATTTAGACCTTAGACATTAGAAATTAGACCTTTTTCTTCATGGTAGTGCAAAAAATAAAACAAATCTGGTCTACTCGAGATATCCGCAATGACATATTGTTTGTGTTATTGATTTTTGTTATTTTCCGTTTTCTTGCGCATATTCCAGTTCCAGGTGTTGATGTAAGCGGCCTACAATCGTATGTTAATTCCAATCAAATTTTAGGGCTTTTGAATATTTTAACTGGCGGAGGATTAGAGAATTTTTCTGTGGTAATGCTTGGTGTTGGCCCATATATAACTTCTTCTATTATATTCCAGCTCTTAGGAATGATTGTTCCTAAATTTGAGGAAATGCAAAAAGAAGGGGAGCAAGGCAGGCAAAAGATTAACCAATGGACTCGATTAGCAACAATTCCATTTGCTATTTTGCAGTCATATGGAACAATAGTTTTTTTGCAAAGAAGCGGCGGCGGAGCATCTGGAGGCACGCTTCTTGGCGTGCTTTCTGCGGGACAAATGTTTACGATTATTTTAAGCGTAACCGTGGGAACTATTTTCCTTATGTGGCTTGGTGAACTAATTTCAGAGCGCAGAGTTGGCAATGGGATTTCTTTAATGATTTTTGCTGGTATTGTTGCTGGCTTGCCTAGAGTGCTTTTGCAAATGGTCTCAACCTATGACCAGTCACAATTTATTAATATTATCCTTTTTGCAATAATTGCGATTGTTACTGTTGCTGGAGTAGTATTTATTACAGAAGGCCAGCGTAATGTTCCAGTAACATATTCTAAGTTTGCGCGTGGAAATACGCTATCTGGGGGCGTTAAAAGCCATTTGCCAATTCGAGTGAACCAGGCAGGTGTAATTCCAATTATTTTTGCTATTTCAATTGTGCTTTTCCCTCCATTGGTTGCACAGTTTTTTGTTCGCTCTACGGTTAACGCGGTTGCTTCAACAGCTGATTTTATTATTCAACTATTTAATAATCAGGCGTTTTACGGGATATTTTACTTTTTACTTGTTTTTGGATTTACTTATTTTTATACTGCAGTTATTTTCAAGCCAGACCAAATTTCAGAGAACCTACAAAAACAAGGCGGCTTTATTCCTGGCATTCGCCCAGGCAGCGAAACATCGCACTACTTGTCTCTTGTCTCAAATAGGATATTGCTAGCTGGAGCCCTGTTCCTTGGCCTTATAGCTGTTATGCCGCTTATGCTGCAGAATTTTACTGGTACAAATTTGGTAATCGGCGGAACTTCGCTTTTGATTGTGGTTTCTGTAGTTATAGAGACAGTAAAACAGATAAATTCACAACTAGTGATGAGGGACTACGAAAAATTCTAAATAATATTTATTACCAAAGCCCGCTTTTGCGGGCTTTATTTTTTGCTTAAAACATGATAAATTCAGTACGTATGAATCAAGTTAAACCAGTTATCATCATACTTGGTCCGCAGGGTTCTGGCAAAGGAACCCAAGGGAAACGTTTAGCTAAAAAGCTTGAAATTCCGTATTTGGAAACAGGCCAGCTTTTGCGTGATGAAGCAGAATTAGATACTGAACGCGGGAAGTTTTTTGCGTCAATAATAAATCACGGTGGACATTTAGAAGATAAAGATATTAATGCGTTTATGCAGGATAAGATTAAACAAGCTTATGATTCTTCTGGCGGATGCGCGCTTGATGGATATCCTAGAAGCGAAGGGCAAGCAGAGGCCTCTGATTCTGTCGCAAAACCAACACATGTACTACTTATTGATATTCCGGACGAAGAATCTATCCGAAGATTGTCCGCGCGGCGCAGGTGCCCAAAAGACGGAAAAATATATAATATGGTTACTGCTCCCCCAAAGAATAATGAAACATGCGATGACTGTGGAGAAAAGCTTGAGCAGCGTGATGATGATACTCCTAATGCAATCCAAAAGCGTTTAGATTGGTATCACAAAGACACACAGCCATTGATTGATAGATATGAAAAACTTGGGGTCTTGCATAAAATCGACGGCATGCCTGATATCCCAGAGGTTGAGAAATTAGTTTGGAGCGTTTTTTCTCCGTCATCCTGAACTTGATTCAGGATCAAATCACAGTAGGGTATTATTCTATAAAAAGATTCTGAAACAAGTTCAGAATGACGATATAAATATGAAGCTTAAATCTTTAGAAGAAATTGATATTTTAGAAGAAGGCGGAACAAAGCTCGCTCAGATTATGAGGGAGCTTGTTGAGATGTGTTCAGCGGGAATGACAGCGGATATTTTAGACAAAGAAGCAGAAGCTAGAATTATAAAATTTGGAGGCAAGCCGTCATTCAAAGGATTCGGCCCAGTTGGGCAGGAATTTCCAAACACGCTTTGTATATCTCCAAATGAAATGGTTGTGCATGGAATTCCATCTAAAAATTTAAAATTCAAAGAAGGGGACATAATTGGGCTTGATATTGGAATGGAATACAAGGGGCTTTTTACTGATCACGCGGTAACAATTGGAATTGATGTGATATCAGATGAAGCAAAAAAACTTTTAGATATCACAAAAGAATGTTTGCAAGTGGGAATTGATGCTGCTCAAGTTGGCAGTCACATTGGAGATATTGGATGCGCTGTGCAGTCGCGCGCAGAAGGAGCCGGGTATGGGGTTGTTCGTAAATTAACAGGCCATTCTGTTGGATACGCGGTTCACGAAGAGCCAAAAATTCCAAATTTCGGAAAAGCTGGCAAAGGCGAGGAGCTCAAAGAGGGCATGGTGCTTGCAATTGAGCCAATGATTAATATTGGCACGCATGATGTTAAAACAGCAGATGATGGATGGGGTGTTGTAACAACAGACAATAAACTAGCTGCCCATTTTGAACATACTGTTGCAGTAACAAAGCAGGGTCCTAGAATACTAACTTTGTAACCCCGTCATCCTGAGGCCGAAAGTACTCGGCATAAACGAAGTCGAAGGATCTCGTGAATCACGCTTCAGCGTTTTCGACGGGATCCTTCACTGCGTTCGTCCTGCTTCGCAGGACTCTCTTGTTTAGGATGACGTGTTTTATATGAAAATATATCTTGGTATAGACTATGGAAAATCTAAAATTGGCTTAGCAAAAGCAGATGAAGAAACAAGAATCGCAACTCCTTTGCGCGTTCTTCGAGGCGGACGAGTCTCTGGCCCTGAAGAAGTCAAAAAAGTCGTTCAAGAAGAAGAGGTAGATGAGATAGTCGTGGGTTATCCATTATCCTTGTCCGGCGAAGCTGGGGCGCAAGCAAAAGAGGTTGATGAATTTATTAAAGAATTAGAATCATCTGGTAAGCCAGTTCATAGGCAAGATGAACGATTTTCGTCGAGAGATGCAGTGTCTGAAAACGAAGATGATGCTTCTGCAGCTGCTCTTATACTGAAGACATATATAGATAGCATCACAACGTCATCCTGAACGAGTCCTGTGTACTCGCAGGCGAAGTGAAGGATCTCGTCGATTATCAACTGCAGTAAATAACAACGAGATCCTTCGGCTTCGCTCAGCGGAGTTTATGCCGAGTACTCTCGGCCTCAGGATGACGTGAAATAACATGATATACATTTTATCATTCCTATTATCCGCACTCCTTGCTTTACTCTTAACCATAGTAGTAAAACGCATTGCATTGCGATTGCGGATAATCGACAAGCCAAACAAGGAACGCAAAATTCACGAAAAGCCAATACCTCTTTTAGGGGGTGTGGCTATTTTTGCTTCTTTTTGGATTGTTGTTGGTGTAATATCCTTATTTACAGATAATCTGCCTGCCAGATATATTGGGTCAAATTTTTTGTGGGGAATTTTTATTGCGAGCAGTATTCTTATGATTGGAGGGTTCATAGATGATAAATATAATATTAATTCAAAGTTGCAACTTATTGCCCCTATATTGGCAGCATTTGCGATCATAGGCACAGGAGCAGGTATGGAGTTCGTGACAAACCCATTAGGCCAAGGATTGTGGCATTTGGATACTTATCAATGGCAGATATTTGAAATTTCAGGCAGAACTATTTCTTTTGTTCTTCTTGCGGATATTTTTACTTTTTTATGGCTTATGGGAATGATGTTCACAACTAAGCTTTTGGATGGTTTAGATGGATTAACTAGCGGAATTGCGACTATTGGCGCATTTATAATTTTTGCTTTATCATTAACAGATAAGACATTTCAGCCAGATGTTGCTTTGATTGCTGTTGTTTTGGCTGGCGCATGCGCTGGATTTTTGTTTTTAAACGCGTATCCCGCAAAAATATTTATTGGAGAAGGCGGGAGTTTGTGGGTTGGATTTATGCTTGGAATGCTTGCAATAATTTCTGGTGGAAAAGTTGCAACAGCCCTGTTAATTATGGGCATTCCAATACTTGATGTTGTATGGGTTATTGTCCGCAGGTTATTTGTTGAGCACCGCCCAGTTGGCAGGGGCGATAGCAAGCATTTGCATTTCCGATTGCTTACAGCAGGGCTTTCACACAGGCAGAGCGTGATGTTGTTATGGGGATTAGCTGGATTATTTGGAATTGCGTCATTATTTTTACAAACACAAGGTAAAGTATATTTACTTGTTGTATTAATTATTGTTATGATCCTTTTGGCTTTATGGTCAACTCGGCGATCAAAATTATCATCGCAATCGCGTGTATAGGGCTGGTTGCATTTGTTATTGTATCATTTGAGTTATATACTGTGTCAAAATCAGAATCACCAAAAACAAAGCAAATCACTATTAACAGCGCTAATCTAACAGTAGAAATTGCTGATACTGCGGTACTTCAATTGCGCGGGCTTTCGTATCGTGATATGTTAAAAGAAGATTATGGCATGCTATTTATTTATCCAGAAAAAAAGATTCGTGAATTTTGGATGAAGAGCATGCTTTTTAATTTGGATGTATTATGGATTAGCGATAATAGAGTAGTTGGTCTGCAAGAAAATATTCCATTTGAATCACCAAAAGTTGATGTTGTTCGATTTAAGCCAGATGTAGCAGTTGATATGGTTTTAGAAGTAAATGCTGGATGGATTTTTGAAAATAATATCAACATAGGCGATATATTGTCCTTTTCATGATGGCTAACCAAAAAGGAGCCACGGTATGTGCGGAGTGTTTGGAGCATTCGATTGTCCAAAGGCGGCAGAGCAGACAGTTTTGGGGTTGCATACCGAACAACATCGGGCCAAGGAGTATGTCGGTATTGTGACGAGTGACGGTGCTAATCTGTTTCGTGAGACAGGGCCTGGAATTACCCAGGAAGTTTTTCGAGATGAGAAGACCCTAGACCAGCTTCATGGGAGATCCAGCATTGGTCACATCCGTTATTCAACCGTGGAAGATGATCAAAGGCTGGATAATACACAACCAATCATTGGATCGTTCGGCAGCCAAGAAGTCGCCATTGCACATAATGGCCAAATCAACAACTGTGCAGAGCTCAGAGAGGGTCTTGGTCCTTTTAAGACCTCAATGGATACTGAGGTTATTCTGAAGCTCTTTTGCGCTTCAAGTGCCGAGGATGTGTTTGAGCGCGTGTTTGATGCTGTTCGGTTTTTAAAAGGAACCTACTGCTTAATTTTTCTATACAATGATGTGATGATTGCGGTGCGGGATCCATGGGGGAACCGTCCGCTTTCGCTTGGCAGTCGGGAAGATAGCTGGTTTGTTTCTTCTGAGACCATCGTGTTTGACGTGTTGGGCATTGAGACAGTGCGTGATATTGAGCCAGGAGAAATACTGGTTATTACGAAAGACGATATTTCCTCGCGCTACTTCGATGAGGAGCGACTCTCCAAAGAACCCATCCCGCACGCACGCGCGATGTGCATCTTTGAGGAACTGTATTACGCGCATCCAGGTAGCGTTATGTTTGGAGAACCTGTTGTTGACTTCCGTCTGCGGGCTGGCAGAAAACTCTGCCAACTGTGCCCCTCGCCAGGACGCACTGTGGTTGGAGTTCCAGATTCAGCGCTTTTCCATGGTGATGGCTTTGCGCAAGAGCAGGGGAGTGGTGACTCAGCAGTGCGTGGGCTCCACCGGCGCCCAGATCTTTGAAACCAATTTTGTCCATTAGTTTTCTCTCTTTGAGAATTTTGAAAAGTGCGTAAGTTGATTTGAGTAAATGTCTTTTGAGAAAGGCGTTTGGCTCTTGGACCGCACCTTTGTTTTGCCCCTTCTTTTCTGTATCAAGATCTATAGAGGCAAAGCTAGCGCCACCAAATCCGCTATTGTCAGTGGGCTTCCCAACAAGAATGAGATCGTATCCAGCAGAGTTCTTCGGCGCACGTGAGTGAATGATCTCGTCTTCTCTGAGCACGCCAAGTGTAACTACGTTTACCAGGCAGTTCTCACTGTAACTTTCGTCGTAGTAGACGTCACCTGTCAGATTGGGTACACCGATGGGGTTACCATAGCCAGCAATTCCGGAAGTAACTCCATCATGAAGCCAGCGAGTTTTGTTGACTTGTTGAACCCCCTCCAACTCCCCCTTGTCAGGGGGAGAGCTTGAATTTCCCCTCCCTGTCAAGGGGGGGGGCTAGGGGGGGTCAATCTACCAAAGCGCAGGGAGTCAGCCACAGCGATCACCTTGGCACCCATGCAGGCAACGTCGCGGACATTGCCACCAATCCCAGTCGCAGCTCCTTCGTAGGGTACGACTTGAGAGGGGTGGTTGTGAGATTCGTGGCTCATGACAATGCCGTACTTCATTCCCGTGTTGTCCTGACAAAGCTCTACTATGCCAGCATCCTCACCAGGCCCCAGCATGACATTGGGGCCTTCAGTCACAAATTGTTTCAGAAAGGGCCGAGAGCTCTTGTATGAGCAGTGCTCTGAGCCCTGAATAGACCAAAGCACACACTCGGTGAGTGTGGGGGGGGGCGCATCAAAATTTCATTTTGTACCTTCAAAATTTCATCGACAGATAGTGCGATGTTGAGAGAGTTAAGTTTTGATTTTATTTCACTTTGTGACAGGCTGGCAAAGTCGATAGTTTCCTCTGTCCAGTTCATAATTAAACTTTATTTTCTCTGTCTACAATCTTTTTAATTGTAACTCATCATACTTTCAAGAATAAGAAGAAACTACAGAATCGTTTGGAACTTAAAAAGTTCTGTAAGTTTTGCAAGAAACACATCCTTCACAAGGAAACAAAATAATTTTGATGGGGGGGTGTAGTACAGTGGTAGTATGCGGGTCTCCAAAACCTGAGACGGGGGTTCAATTCCCTCCACCCCTGCCATAAGCAAGAAATCTAAAGATCGCCAAATCTGGCGATTTTTGGTATACTAAAAGCAAGTATTTAAGAAATTATTTTGTACTATGTATGAATAATAAATATAAATATAAATATAGGAGTTTATTTATATTTGTTTTACTGATTATTTGGCTATTGCCAGTTTTTTCGGTATTGGTTAAAGCAGCTGAATTGCCGGATTTAGCCTTTAAACCAAATTCAATATCTTTTAATGCTCGCCTAGGAAGATTGCGCATTATAGTTAAAAATCAAGGCGAGATTGCCAGTTCGGAAACTACAATATCTATTTATTGGATTAAAGACAATAATACCCAGACAGGACAAGCAATTAACGGAATACAGCTTAGGGGTTTGAACTCTGGGCAAGAGAGTGCAGGGTCATGGACAGGACATCAGATTTTGCTCCAAATACCAGAAGATGCAACTCAAATTTGCATAAAGCTTGATCCAGGTCAATTAGTGGCCGAATCAAACGAAAATAATAATATTGATTGTGTTAACCGGCCAATGCCTGATTTAATAGTTATGCCAGACAGCATAATTTTTAGTCAGCCTTCAGGGAATCTCCTTTTTAGATTCAAAAACCAAGGCACTCTTGCCGCGCCAGTGACTAAAGCTGAAATATATTGGGTAAAAGCAGATTACACAAGAACAGGAAACAAGGTTGACATTAATGATCT
>CAYOXH010000034.1:0-8881 GCA_964407875.1 uncultured Gammaproteobacteria bacterium | reverse complement strand
ATTTCCAGTTAATGTTTCTGTACCAATAGAATATAGGGGCGGATCTACGTTCCCGCTTGGCGGTGTTCCACCTGGAGGATTAAAAGCAGCACTTGTTGCATATGGCAACAGTGTCAATATAAAAATACATAATGCAACTATTGTTCTTTTGCTAATTATAGACATAATAACCAATAGCCAATTTCCAATAACCAAGAAAGCTTCAATAACCAAAAGAATTTCCAAATCACAAATAACAAACAAATCTCAAATTCCAATTACCAAAATCTCAAACTGTTTGGAGTTTTGAACATTTGATCATTGGAATTTGTTTGGAATTTGGTGCTTGTGATTTGAATTTTTCTTGATTATTGGAAATTGGCTATTGGAAATTCTTAGATTATTATACCACAAATGCGCTATCCGCGCCTATGGTCGTGCCTCACGAAGTGTGGGTAATCCCTTGCCAATATCAGCTAATCCAGGTGGCGGATTTGCTAATGCTCGTCCATCAAAAAAGAATTGCTCAGCTGGATCATTATTAATCAAAGCTCCGCCTTCATCAACATTAATAAACAAGCGTTCAAGATGAATTTCTGTCGCAATAAACATTCCACGAATAATTAACTGCTCGTCACTTGTGCTCCAGCCAGTTGTGCCAGTCCTAATTCCATACTTGCTATCTACGTCAGGTGTTTCGTCTTCACTATAAAATACACCTACTACTTCAGTCACAGTTGGAGCAATATAAATACTTCCACTTACAATCCATGCCACCGAAGGCAAATTATCAATCCTACTACTAACAGGCCCAGATTGATATGAAAGATTCGCATTAATAGTTAAATCGCCATCAACAATAATAGTTCCACTGCCTTTTTGGTTTCCTGTACCATTCATAAATGTTAACGCGTTATTCAGAGTTAAACCCGAACTATAATGATAAATTTTTCCGTCTAAATATATATTCGAACCAGCAGGAAGCGCGGATTCTGGAGTGCCATATCTGCTTCCAAGCATCCCAGCTTTATCAAGCCATCCAAGAGTACCGCGGTAATCGTTACCTTCGTCTGGCAGCACAAACGAATCATGTCCTTCGGATATATATGGTACTCCTGTGCCTGCATCGCTTTGTATAGCAACCGCGCGTATAGTGCCCCCAGCTTGAATAAGATAAGTTGCGGTATATCTATCAACAGGCGGCGAAAATGGAGCATTAATTTCTGAACCAGCGTAAATATCGCCATATAGGGTTTCGTACCAATATGCTAGTATAGTAGCGCCTCCGCCTGTTGTTACACTATCCCAGTCTACCCATCCATCACCGCGCTCAGGATTTGAATCTGCGTCAATATTTGACCCTCCATTCCAACTCCACCCAGTAAATAGACGATCTGCTCCAATTTGAATTCCATAATCAGTTGATGATATATCAATTGGTCCAAGCTTCATCCATCCGTCATCACCTAAATTTACCCACTTAGCCCAACCAGTCATTGCCCCCGCTGTTGATGTTGCGCTTACGCCTTCGTTTCGTTCAAACCAAGCAGAGTGATTAGGCAACTCTGGGTAAGGGCCACTAGGCTGAAAATCAAGCCACCCCATATTACTCGACCAAGCATATCCTGTCACTGGTATGGGAGTTGCCTGTACAAAATCAATATCTATTCCATAGTCATCATCTCCGCCAGAATTACAATTCAAGGATATCCATCCACTATTCCTAGACCACACAAAACCAGTTATATTATGCCACGCACAAGCTGCCTCAACAACAAGAGGCACCATTGCTACAGCGACAAACACAATTAGACCTAATAGCATTTTCTTCTGCATATAAAACAATTATGGTATAATAGTCGTAAGACGTAAAAAATTATGACTTACGACTTACGACTTTTATTATACCATAATATATATGATAAAAAATATCCCAAATAACACAAAAGGAGAGATAACCTCGAGAGAGTTGCTAATAACAGGGGCAATAACCATCGCAATTGCTATTATCATTATTATTGTCTTTATTATTATAAGCGGCAAAAAAGATAAAGAGCCAACAGATTCAACTTCGGACTTAATTGATCAAATCAAAAAACAATCTCAACAAAAAATCGATAAAGAAGAATCTATTGACAAAGATACGGGTGAACCCTTAATTCAACAAAAAACATTCAGAGCAACAACAGAAGAATTAAAAACTGGCGTGATTATTGTTAAAGAAGATGATACAGGTATTATTTTCGAAGTTTCTTATGATAAAAATACCGATATACAATATAATGGAATATCATTTGATACTTCAGATTTTTATATTGATGATCAGTTACTTATTACAATGCAAAAAGAAAAAAATGAATGGCATGCAGAAAAAATCACGTTACTATTTTCTGCTTCGCCAGAAACAGCTGCTCCTGTTCCACAAATTTTTGAAACCCGCCCGGGTGGTGTTGTAAAACCATTAGGAAACAACTAGTTTGCCTTTGACATAATATAGTTTTCTTGATAATATTGTGCTCTTATGGATCATAATCTATTCTCTAAAAAATTTACCTCACACCTAAAAAACGCTTTGATAACAGCCAGCAATCTGGCTGCGAATTTTTCGCGCGAAAAAGAATTAGATGCCTTAAATAATTCTCAAAAAAATTATCAAACACCCAATACTCATGAAATAACAAATGATTGTATTATTAAGGCACTTGAACAAGAATCGGGAAGCATTGCTTGTGAAATATTGCGTAAAATAAAATCTACACAAGCTACACCAGGCAAAACTGAATCACAAACCAACAGAAAAAACAAAATCGAAATTAAACCAGCAACATTAAATAACCAAGCAAGAGATACAATCATAAAAGCAGTTCAAATAAGCCATCAATACAGACATAAGTACATTGGCACAGAGCATCTTTTAAAAGGGCTTATTCAGTCCAAAGATTTAGTTGTGCTTGAATGGTGGAAAAAAAACAATATCAATATTATTGATGTAGAAAAAAATCTGCAAATTGTGTTAGAAAGCACATCAAAGTTTCCAGATCTAACTGCTGTTTTTAGGTCGGAATCCGCAAAAACAGTAAAAGACGAAAAAAAACAAACAGCGCTTGAATATTTTGGGCAGGAACTTACTGACGCAAAAATCCAAAAAGACATTGACCCAGTAATAGGAAGAGATATCGAAATAGAGCGCCTCATTCAAATTCTCTGCAGGCGCTACAAGAATAATCCATTGCTTTTAGGAGAGGCAGGTGTCGGAAAAACAGCAATTGTCGAGGGATTGGCAAAACGAATTAGTACTGGTGATGTGCCGCCTATTTTAGTAAACAAAAAAATTTATACCATTGACCTTGGGGCCATGGTTGCTGGAACTATTTATAGAGGTGAATTTGAAGCACGCTTAAAAAACGCGCTTGAAGTCGCGGAAAAAGACGGAAACACTATTCTTTTTATTGATGAATTGCATACTGTTATTGGCGCGGGAAGCGCCTCTGGCTCGCTTGATGCGGCTAACATGCTCAAACCCGCTCTTGCGCGCGGCAGTATTTCTATTATTGGCGCAACAACGCTTGAAGAATATAAAAAGCATATAGAAACAGATTCCGCTTTAGAGCGCAGAATGCAGCCAATTTTAATTGACGAGCCAAATGAAATAGAAACAAAAGAAGTGCTTAGCGGAATAAAAAAGAATTATGAAGCATTTCATAATGTTGTTATATCTGATAAGGCAATAGACGCGGCAGTTTCACTAAGCAGCAGGTATATGCCCGAAAAGCTCCAGCCAGATAAGTCAATTGACTTAATTGATGAAGCAGCAGCCAGGGTTAAGGTAGAGCGCTCAAAACAAAGCATTTGGCAGAGAATCAGGCAAACAGAAGCGCAGATCGAAAGCATTCAAAAGGAAAAGCAGCAAGCAGTTGCGCAAGAAAGATACAGCGACGCAATTGCCCTCAAAGACAAAGCAAGGTCTTTTTCAACTGTGCTTCAATTATTACAGCAAGAAACAAAACTGCACGACGCAAAAAAAATAGAGGTTTCAGAACAGCATATTATTCACATTGTTTCCTCATTAACTAAAATACCTCTTGGAATACTTGGAAGCGATGAGCGAAAAAAACTTACCACATTAGAAAATAAAATTAAAAAAAATATTATTGGCCAGGATAAAGCCCTTGAAACAGTTGCAAACTTAATTCGTAGATCCAGAACCAATGTTGCTGACCCCAAAAGGCCAATTGCCTCTTTTATGTTTTTAGGGCCTTCTGGAGTTGGCAAAACAGAAACAGCCAGGCAACTCGCACGAACTTATTTTGATTCTGAGTCCGCAATCATACGAGTAGACATGTCTGAATTTTCAGAGGGTTATAGCATTTCTCGATTAGTTGGCTCCCCTGCAGGCTACGTTGGATACAGGGACAGCAATAAATTTACAGATCTTGTTCGCAAAACCCCGTATTCAGTGGTATTGCTTGATGAAATAGAAAAAGCAAACCCAGAAGTATTTAACCTTTTGCTGCAAATTCTTGAAGAAGGACATTTAACTGACGCTGTTGGAAGAACTATTAACTTTAAAAATACAATTATCATAATGACGTCAAACCTTGGGCTTGATGAATTCAAGCACGCCGCAAAAATAGGATTCGCGTCAAGTAAAAATGATTTTAACATTGTTGAAAAAAACGTATTAGAAGAAATACAAAACCACTTTAGGCCAGAGTTCTTAAATCGTATTGATAAAACAATAGTATTTAATCCGCTAACTGAGGATAATTTTGCGCAGATTGTAACTTTATATACCAATGAACTAAACGAACGATTATCAGAAGAAAACATATCCATCGAGCTCAGTGAATCCGCGCAAACACATGTTGTGAAAAAGGGATATGAGCCAGAAACAGGCGCCCGCGGAGTTCGAAAATTTTTTCAGGATAATATCGAAAGTGAAGTAGCAAAACACCTACTACAAAGAGAAACACAAAAAAAACAGCGCATCAAGATACATGATGAAAAAGATAAATTAACCTTCAAAATCGCCTAGCAAAAAAGCTAGGTGATTTTAAAATTCACTGTCATTGCGAATTTTTGTCATCCCGACCGAAGCGTACTCGCGTAGCGGAGGGATCTCTTTGTTAAAAGAAAGAGATCCCTCGACTTCGTTCCCTGTTGAGTACAACAGGTCTCTCCGCTCGGGATGACAGAAGGCAGCGCCCTCGCAATGACAATTACATGCAAATACAAAAAATAATAAAAAACACTTCACGCCTTCTGATTGAACTAATATTTCCTATTCAATGCCTGGATTGCGGAAAAGAAAAAACATGGCTTTGTGAGCAATGCTTTAAAAAACTAGAGCCCAAAATTTCGAACCATTGCGCTTTCTGTGAAAGCAAAACTTTGCACGGAGAAACATGCGCAAAATGCAAACCAGAGCATGCGCTTGATGGAGCCATTGCCTGCATACCTTATTCTGATAAATTAATACAAACCTTAATTCATGCTTGGAAATATAATAGTGTTGAGGCGGTGACAAAATATCTTTCTCTCTTTACGCAGCAATCACTTGAATTAGCGCAGAACAATGCGCGTAAATCTTCGTCTGAAATACTGCAAAAAGGAATCCACAGAATCCAGCTCTCGCGCACAGTTGCAATTCCGCCTGTGCTTCTGGACGAACCTTTGATTGTGATTCCAACGCCCCTTCATCCTAACAAGCTCAAAGAACGCGGATTTAACCAATCAAACCTGCTTGCCCAATCATTGGCCCAGTATAATCAACATTGGGAATTAATGGACATTATCCAAAGAACAAAAAAAACCACCGCGCAAGCAAGTTTGCATGGTATTGATAGAATCACGAATATGCAGAACGCGTTTGCTCTTTCTATACCAACGGACGAGATTCGCGGCAAGCATATTATAATTATTGATGATGTAATTACAACCGGCAGTACTACAAATACATTGGCCCTACTTCTTAAAAGAGCGTATGCAAAATCTGTCTGGTCAATGACAATTGCGTACGGGCATCCCTTGTAAAAAAACGCCACCCGAATTTCGGATGGCTTATTGCTCTTCTTCTGCTTCTAATTCGGCTTCTTGCTCTTCTATAAATTTCTTCAGCTCATGACGTCGAGCTTCAGAATCTAAACGACATAACGCGGACAAAAAATCCGCGTCTGTATAGCGAACCTCTTTAGGTTCACATTTTGGCACCATTCGAGGCGCCATAGAATTTCTACTCATTAGGGCACCTCTTTGTTGGGGAAATAAAGGACAATCGTCTACACAATATATCACAATAATATACCCATATCAAGATTACTAATCAATAATAAGGGTTTACAAATACGTAAATTTTAACTATGCTATGAGTGTCAGATAAAGCAATTTTTAGATCGAATCATTACCCATATTCACAATTCACTGCTTGGGCCGAGCTACCGCGAGGTTAAGCAGTGAATTGAAAGGAAGACGCGAGCATAAGGCGCAGTGGCTTCTGGGTACTCCCAGACGACACGGAGCATGTAGCTCATAATAATAGAATATCCAGTTTACTGCTTGGGCCGAGGTACTCCGAGGTTAAGCAGAAATCTGAAAGGAGTAGGCGGGCGGAGGGTGAAGCGGCCTCTGGGTACTCCCAGATGACGCGCAACCCGCAGTCCCGACTACGACGTGGAGAGGTGCCAGAGCGGTCGAATGGAGCACACTGCTAATGTGTTGACCCTTTACGGGGTCCGTGGGTTCGAATCCCACCCTCTCCGCCAGTAAAATAAACATATGGTTCCAACAGAAGAAAGAGAGCCAACTCAACCAACAAACTCAGAAGAACAGCCAGAACGATTTGTACCAACTTCTGAGCATTTTAATCTGGCTTGGAAACGCCTTAAAAAAAAACAAGAACATGCGCAGCCATTACAAGAAACACCGAAAATAAAACACACGCAACAAGCACTCCAAAGAAATGAAATAGACCAAGATAAAGCAAGGCAATATGTTAAGGCAATTGTAAAAGCTCAAGACAGACAAATGCTATTAATCGATTCTGTTGTAATGGAAAATGAGGATTTCACAGCACTTCATGCTAACCTTAGAGAGGTATACGAAAATACAGAGCTTTGGGATACATTAAATTTTCAGCCAGCTCGCATCATTGATATAGATGAACTCAAAAAACGTATTGAGGCGCATGGTGACCCAGATGACCTTCTTATGCTTCTTGAAAATACAGAAGAAATCATGGGCGAGCGCTCAAACGAATTTATTGCAAATCTTGTTGATCCTGATACTGGCAACTTATTAGATAGCGAGGTGCAGGCAGATGACTTAATTGAAGAAGACGGAGGCCAAACTCCTCGTTTTGACAGAGACAGAGAAAGAGACAACCAAGACCAAGAAGCAGAAATACGAGAAGATATCTCCGAAAACGAAGAGCAAGCCATTGCAAGTGTTTTGCCAGAAGGCCAAAAAGAGCGCGCCAAAGAAGTTATGGGAAAACTTAAAGATATCGGATTTAGCACGGTGGAAACACAAATTGAAGAGCAAGTTGGCAACCAAGAAAAAACTAGGATAACCCTGTTTCTTGATTTAAGCAATCCAGATCTAGATCAAGGGCTTAGAAATCTAATATTAAAAAATTCAGAATCCCAAGTGGAGAGTAATTTTAAAGAAGAAATAAAATCTAGATTAGACAATAGTGGTATTCCTGCAGAAATAAGGTCTCCGCTTAATCGTGCTATCTCTTCTAAACGATGGGATCTTCCTTCTCTTAAACAGGCGCAAGCAATATTACGGCATCTTAAATTAGAACAAAATGACGAAAAATCTTATGCTTTGTATACAAAAAAACAAGGAGAAAACCCGCATAATTTCGCATCTATTAGCCCGCAATCAATCGGAGAACGCACAGACGGATCACCTAGATACCGAATACGACATGAAGCAAGACAAACTGATATACATCTTGAATATCCAAAAAATGTAGTCCCTTTCACAACATTAACACTATCCTTTGATATTGAAAATCAAACATAATTATATGCCAAAAAACAAAACAGAAATTTCATGGAATGTTCCTGAATATCACGATCACCAGCGTTCACACAGATGGTATGTTATTGCAATCACTTTGCTTGCTATTTTACTGATATATTCATTCTTGACAGCAAATTTTTTATTTGCAATAATCCTGATTATTATAGGAATAACTATGACTATTCAGGCTAGGCAAAAAACTCCTACAGTGCGCTTTTCTATTAGCGATGACGGAATTATAATTGGAGATAAGCAATATAACTTTTCCGCTTTTAATAATTTTTGGATCTACTATGAACCAGATGAAAACAAAATGCTTTTTTTTGAATTTAAGAACTCGATTCGGCCGCGATTATCTGTCCCATTATTAAACAAAAATCCGCTTCGTGTGCGTTCTATTCTTTTACGATACCTAACAGAAGACATAGAAAAAGAAAACGAACCTATCTCAGAACAACTAACAAGATTATTGAAACTATAAGTATCCCCACAGATTTCTACTTGGGCCGAGTACTCGAGGTTAAGTAGAAATCTGAGAGGAAGAGGCGGGCGAAGGGTGAAGCATTTGTAGCGGCACAAAATCTTGTGCCGCTACAAATGCGTAACCCGAAGTCCCGACTCTGACGAGTCCTCGTAGCTCAGCTGGATAGAGCGCAAGCTTGCGGAGCTTGAGGTCGCAGGTTCAAATCCTGCCGAGGACGCCACTACATTTTCTAACCCGCAACAAAATGGGTTTGTTTTTTTTAACAATGTATTTGTCATTGCTAAGTTCTGCGCAAAATTTCCATGCACCAATTTCCAATAACCAAAATAGATAAAATCCCAAATCACAAGCACCAAATTCCAAACAAATTACAATGACCAAATGTTCAAA
>CAYOXH010000033.1:0-8891 GCA_964407875.1 uncultured Gammaproteobacteria bacterium | reverse complement strand
ATTTGACCACAAAAAAGCAGAAGAAGAACTTAAGAATCAGGGATTTATTTCATTGCTTCAGGATGGAATTATGAAAGCATTATTAGGATTAACAACTGTTGATGAAATAGTTATGGCAACTAAAGAATAATTAAAAGCGATGCTAATGAATGCGAATTACATGCGAATGATACGAATGATTTATTTTGTCATCCAGAGCGAAGCCGATGTACTCATCGGCGTAGTCGAGGGATCTCTTCTTGAAAAAGCAAAGAGATTCCTCCACTTCGTTCCACACTGAGTACAGTGTGTCACTTCGGTCGGAATGACATCAATTCGAGTCATTCGCATGTAATTCGTAGATTCGCATCGCAATAAACATATGCCAAAAAATAATTCCCCGACAATTTTACTCGCAGAAGATGACCAGTTTTTACAGAGGATGTATTCAACAAAACTGCGGCAGCAGGGCATGAAAGTTATAACAGCCAGCGACGGAGAAAAGGCGGTCTCTCTTATCCAAAAGCATAAGCCAGATATCATACTTTTAGATATATTAATGCCAAAAAAAGATGGATTTGTAGTGCTTGAAGAGATTAAATCCGATTCTAAGATTAAATTGATTCCAGTTATTTTGTTAACAAATTTAAGCGAGGTTGATGATATTAAAAGGGCTCGTAAGCTAGGCGCAGACGACTATCTTATTAAGTCGCACTTCCTGCCTTCCGAAGTTATAGAAGTTCTTAGAAAGTATCTATAAAGGTCCTGCATCAAGCGACGTACGATTATTTTTAACTATGCCGCAAAAAACTCAAGAAGAACAACCACAAAACAATGCATCAAAAGATAAAGGCGCTTCTGCGACTGATATTCTTTTTTTTGAAAAATGGCTCTCCCAGCTTGGAGAGAAAAAAGCAACTGATATTCATTTAACAGTAGGTAATGTGCCAATGCTTCGAATCGATGGGAAAATAACGCCTTTGATGGATGAGGAAATTCTTACAGCAGAGCGAATAGAAACAATAGTGGAGCATCTTTTGAATGAAGAAGAATTAGATCAACTTTCAAAAAATAAGCAGCTTATTATAAGCCGAACCCTAAAAAAGGTAATGCGGTTTAGAATCCATTTTTCATATAGCAGAGGATTTTTAGTATTGTCATTAAGGCATCTTTCTAGCGAAACGCGCAGCTTAAAAGAACTTGGTGTTCCAGAAATTACTTCTGAAGTTATTACTTCAGATCAAGGGCTATTTATTGTTTCTGGTTCATTTGATTCAGGGAGAACAACAACAGTTAAAGCGCAAGTATCAGAAATTAACCAAACACAAGAAAAGTATATTGTAACCTTAGAGAATCCAATTGAGCACATTATTCCAAGCGATAAATCAGTTGTTGTCCAAAGGGAGGTTGGCCTGGATGTAGAAAGTTTTGAGGAAGGGCTTGTTGCCATAAAAGATGAAGATGTAAATATTGTGGTTGTGGGCTCTATTGATACTGCTCCTGTTTTAGCGCATGTTTTGGATCTTGCTAATACTGGGAGATTAGTAATTGCTATTATGGAGGGCAGGCACAGCGTAGGAGTTTTAGAAGAATTAAGAGATATGTTTGATGAGTCAAGCCGCGCGCATATACTTAATTTACTTGGAGATACGCTCTTAGGGATTACGGTTCAGCTGTTACTGCCAAAAGTTGGAGGAGGAAGAGTGATGATTGCAGAAGTAATGCGCGCCACACATCCAGTTAAATCCTTAATCCATGAGAATAAATTTTCCCAAATTCCAAATATTATCCAAACATCTCGCGCACAAGGAATGATTGCAATGGATAAGGCGCTTGAGGAGGCAGTTAAAGAAGGTAAAATTACCATAGAGCACGCAAAGGAACATGCAGTTGATATTAACCAGTTTAATTTATTAGTATCTCACTAATCTATAATGACTCGAATATTTATCTTGTCATCCCGACTGAGCGTATTCGCGAATGGAGGGATCTCTTTTTTAAATAAAGAAAGAGATTCCTCCACTTCGTTCCATACTGAGTACAGTGTGTCACTTCGGTCGGAATGACACTAATTCGGATAGCTACATCTATGCCGTTTTATAATTACATTGCAGTAAATGACCAATGCGAGGAAGTTGAAGGTGTTGTTGATGCCGCAAACAGCGATATTGCCCTTGACACATTGACTGGACAGGGTTTGCTTGTTTTATCTGTTAAAGATCGCGGAGCGCAAGCAGGAATGTCAATGGAGATTTCTATTTTTCAGCGTGTAAAAGTAAAGGATCTTGTTGTTTTTTCGCGCCAGCTCGCTGTTATGGTTTCAGCCACAATGCCTGTGGTGCAGTCATTAAGGATTTTAGTTAATCAGATAGAAAGCGTTGCCCTTAAAATAATAATTTCCGAAGTAGCAGATGCTGTTGATGGAGGTTCCAGGCTTTCGGAAGCGTTTGGAAAGCATCCAAAAGTGTTCTCGCAATTTTATGTGAGCATGGTAAAGAGCGGGGAAACAGCTGGTAAGATAGATGAGGTTTTGAATTATTTGGCAGATCAGCAGGAAAAAGATTATGATCTTATAAGCAAGACCCGCGGAGCAATGATTTATCCCGCGTTTATTCTTTTGGCATTAGTCATAGTTGGGTTTATTATGATGGTATTTGTTGTGCCAAAACTTACAGAAGTTATAGCCGAAAGTGGCGCAGAGTTGCCAGTAACAACAAAAATGCTTATGCTAACCTCTGATTTTATGAAAGCATATTGGTGGATATTTGTAGGGGGAGCTGTTGGCGCATTTATTGGATTGAGATATTACAGAAAAACAGACGCAGGCAGAAAACATACAGATTTTGTTTTGTTAAAAATACCCATTATTGGCCCTTTGATTTTTCAAAAATTGTATTTAGTTCGATTCACCAGGGCTCTTTCAACGTTAATAAGCGGAGGAGTTTCTCTTACAGAGGCCTTGAAAATTACATCTGAAGTTGTTGGTAATGAGGTATATAAGGATATTGTCGAAAAAACCATAGAAGAAGTTGAAGAGGGGAATTCAATTGCGACTGTTTTTCTTAATTCGTCTGTTGTGCCGAACATGGTTTCGCAAATGCTTGCTGTTGGCGAGCAAACTGGGCGCCTAGATATTGTTTTAAATAAGCTTTCTTCGTTTTACGCGCGCGAGGTTGACAATGCTGTTGGAAATCTTGTAACCATTATTGAGCCGGTAATTTTAATGTTAATGGGCGCTGCTGTTGGTGTTATGGTATCAGCTATTTTAATGCCAATGTATAATTTAGCAGTATAATTCAACCTCTGTGGATAAGATTTACACAAAATATTTAAAATATGGTATAATTATTAACATAATAAAAAGCAAATATGAAACACAAACAAAATAACCATGGTTTTACATTAATTGAGTTATTGGTTGTAATAAGCATTATTGGCATTCTTTCTACATTAGCAGTGGTTTCATTGAATAATGCGCGCTTAAAAGCGCGAGATACTAAGCGCGTTTCAGATATGCGGCAATTACAAACAGCTCTAGAACTATTTATTTCTGATAGGAATGGGTATCCTGCAGCAAATAATTTAACTTTAGGTGTAGGATCTGGCTTAACATTAAGCAAGGATGGTGAATTTGCTGCTACAGCAAATGGAACTTTATACATGGGAAAAGTTCCTTCAAATACGATTCCAGGAGGAGCTGATTACAAATACACATCATACACAAACTCTTCTACATCAACTGTCTGCAATACAGCTCCTTGCCCTTGGTATGAAATGACGTTTACCTTAGAAGACCAAACAGGAGGCCTTTCTGCTGGGGCTCACACTGCAGACCCAACAGGATTTAATTAATAAAAACAAGTAATATAATTAAGATATATGCAAATAAAACATAGACATAAGGGATTTACATTAATAGAGCTTTTGGTGGTGATTGCGATTATTGGTATGCTTTCAACCATGGCAGTTGTTGCGTTAAATAACGCTCGAGTAAAATCAAGAGACGCAAAGAGAATTTCTGATATAAAACAATTCCAAACAGCTCTTGAATTGTATTTTGCTGACAAGAATGATTATCCGACCGGATCTGGATTAACAGCTGATAAACAGTTATGCAATACTGATACTGGATTTGATATTGCTACTAATTGTGCTGCTGCAACTGTATATATGGGCAAAATTCCTATAAATCCAACTCCAAATGGAGCAACTTATGTGTACACAAGGGTTGGTCAAGACAGTTATACAATTACGTTCACTCTAGAAGAAACCACTGGAAATCTTCCATCTGGTGACCGCACTGCAAGCGAAAGCGGAATTCTGTAATATACAAACAAAATTAAAATATAAGTAATCTTTTTACTATGAATAAAAAAGGTTTTACATTGGTCGAACTTTTGGTGGTAATTGCTATTATAGGCGTACTTTCCACTTTAGCAGTTGTTTCGCTCAACAACGCTCGAGAAAAATCCAGAGACGCAAAGCGCGTATCTGATATCAAGCAAGTGCAAACAGCTCTTGAGCTCTATTTTGCGGATCAAAACGGATATCCAACTGGTACTGCATTGGTGCTAGGTGGCGCAACCGCGCAAGCGCTTTCTGGCGCTGGCTTTACTGCAACCGCGGGCGCAACTGGCACAACCTACATGGGTCAGGTGCCTTCGAATTCTACGCCAGGAGGAGCTGATTATGTATATAACCAAGTATCAGCTGGATTGAGCTACACTATCGGCTTTACCCTAGAAGGGCAGACCGGAGGACTGGCAAGCGGAGCGCACACAGCAACTCCATCTGGAATTAATTGATATTTCTCATAATTTTATCTTTAAAACCCCGTTCCTCTGAGGTGCGGGGTTTTGATTGCATTTGGAAGTCGTAAGATGTAATTCTCCACGTCATCCTGAGCGAAGCGGAAGCGACCAAAGGGAGCTGTAGCGAAGTCGAAGGATCTCGTCGATGTCGTATTAACGTGATACACGAGATCCTTCGACTTCGTTCCTCGCCGAGTACGGCTCGTCACTACGCTCAGGATGACGTGGAGAGCAAGCTTTACATGCTTTTTAGCCCAAAATTTGGTATTATAGTAATACACAGTTTTCGAAATTAACAAGGATTCCTATGCATATTATACTTATTGTTGTGTTACTGCTTCTTGGCGCTAGTTGGGGCAGTTTTTTGAATGTTGTTGCCTATCGCTTGCCCAGAGGAAGATCTTTTTTAAGCGGCAGATCCAACTGTGTGCACTGCAAAAAAATATTACATTGGTATGATATGATACCGCTTGTAAGCTGGTTTGTGCTGCGTGGAAAATGCAGGATGTGCAGACACAAACTATCTAAACAATATTTTATCGCAGAAATAGCTGCTGGGTTGCTTTTTGTGCTTGGTGGGTTAATGTTGTTTGAAACACTTCACTTAGTACTCTATATTGTGGTGGTAAGTTTTTTTGTTATTTTGTTTATTTATGACATCCGCGCTTATATTATTCCAGATATTATTAGTATCCCGGCAATTATACTTGTTGTAATAATAAATTATCTGCTTACTAAGGATATTTTTTCTATAGCATTTGGAGGGATTTTAGGTGGTTTGTGGTTTTTAATTCAATTCATTCTCTCTCGCGGTCGCTGGGTAGGGGGAGGTGACATACGGCTTGGGGTGCTTATTGGTGTATTGCTTGGGTATCCTTTTATTTTTCTTGGGCTTGGTATTGCATATGTTAGTGGAAGCATAATAGCGATACTTCTTATAGCGTTAAAAAAGAAAACAATGAAAAGCCGGCTTCCGTTTGCAACTTTATTGCTTCCTTCTGCATTTGTTGCGTGGTTGTGGGGAGCATATATATGGGAATGGTATGTTGGGGTAATAGGGTTATGAGAATCGCCAGCCACGTCATCCTGAGCGGAGTGACTCGCTGTACTCAGCGAGGAACGAAGTCGAAGGATCTAGTCGATTAACCCATGCAAATAATATCCACGAGATCCTTCGACTCCATTCGTCGCCCTTCGGGCTCCTCATTCCGCTCAGGATGACGTTGTTGATGCATTTTTTATGAATAATATAAATAAATATAACCAATTCGGATTTACCCTAGTAGACCTCATCATCTCTATAGGTATTTTTGGCGTAATCAGTACAATGGTTATGGTTAATTATCGAGCAGGTACTCGCAGTGATACAGTTCGTCAATCAGCTGATATTGCTTTAAGCATTCTTCGCCGCGCGCAGACCATGACTTTAACCGGAGCTTTAACTGCTTCTGCTTTTCCGCAAGGCGGTTATGGGGTGCGTTTTGATGAGAATGATGATGACGTGATTATTCTTTTTGCTGATATTGACGGTAATTTTTCGTATACTTCTGACACAGATACAGATCTCGAGCAAATAGATTTGCCTGGGAATGCTATTTTTGAGGCAAATGAAGATTCTGGTTCAACTGGTTTTTTAGATGTTGTTTTTTCTCCGCCAGATGCTGACGCATATTTTAATGGTTTAGCCACGGCCGCATCTAAACAAGTGAGTTTTTCCGCGCGGTCTACTGACGCATCTAGGCGGGTAGTGGTTTATAGATTAAGCGGGCAGGTGAGAGCTGAATAATCGGTCCCGTCATCCCGAGCGAAGCGAATCCCGCAAAGCGGGATGAGAGGAGTCGAGGGATCCCGTCATTTTTTACTGCAGTAAATATACACGAGATCCTTCGACTCCGTTCGTTCGCTAGCGCTCACTCACTCCGCTCAGGATGACGCCTAAAATTATGAAACCAAGAACAAAACACAACAAACAAGGCCAAGGCCTGATCGAAGCCATAGTGGCGCTTGGTGTTATAATAAGCGGCATTATAGGAATGGTGAATTTGTCTATTTCAAACCAAATATCAACAGATGAAGCAAAAGAGCAGCTTATTGCTACTAATTTTGCAAGGGAAGGTATTGAGGTGATAAGGAATATTCGGGACACAAATTGGTTAACGTGCGAGATTAATGCAGGAACTCTTAATTGCAATACTTGGAATCAAGGATTAAGCTCTGGTACAGATGTAACTGTTTCTGTATTGTTGAATGTTTCAAACAATACATGGTCTTTGGATTTTACTGCAAATGATATTGATCATAACCATGCGCGCATATGGCGCAGGAACAGCGGAACAGCAGCTGAAATTGGCACTCATTTCCAATCAACGGATAATCCGCCGGATAATGCGACATTATCAGGGTTTAATCGGCTCATAACATTGGATTCTATTTGCACGGATAAATCTGTGCAAACAACCTGCTCTGGCTCAAATCCTAAAATAGGAATCAAGGTACAATCTACTGTGCAATGGACATCTAAAGGCGGGGTTGCGGACTTGGTTCTAGAAGAAAGGCTGTTTAATTGGCGGTAAAAATAGATTATGTCCAAAAGTTATAAAAATAACAATTCAGGTTTTACGATTATTGAAATGCTTATTGCTATGGCTATTTTTGTTACTGCAATTACTTCTGTAAGCGCTATTTTTACCTTTACAAACAAAACACAAAGAGTAACTAAAGCAACGCAAAAAACCCAAGCAGATGCCAGGTTTGCAATGGAAGTTATGGCGCAACAAGTAAGAAGAGGGAGTATTGATTATAATGCTACTCCATATGGAGACACTATTGCCTCAAATCCGCAGGATGTTTTAGTGCTTAGAGACAGCAGTGACAACGAAATTTGGTTTCAAAGGAGAGATTTTTCCGGGAGATTTGTCGTGGCAATGAGTGAAGATGGAAGTACTTGGGTTGATTTAACCCCGCCTGATATTTCCGTTGATATTTTGAAGTTTTACCTTAGCCCAAGCACCGATCCTTTTTCCAGTAATCCAAGTACAAACAATCAGCCGCAAGTTACTATTGTTATGAGAACTTCAAATACTTCTACCGAAGGCCAAGGATTATTCCCAATTTTTATGCAAACCACTGTTTCATCAAGACAGTATGTGAGATAGGTGGATAAGAATTTGAGAATTTGAGAATTTGGGTGGGTATATCTTATCTTTAACCCAAATTCTCAAATTCCAAAATTCTTAACTACTAGATATGTTATTTAGGAAATTAATAAAAGTTAAAGAATCAAAAAATGGTTCGTTATTACTCATGTCTATACTCATCTTATCAGGTATCATGACATCAGCAACCAGTGTTGGGGTTATTACCATCCAAAGTATTAAGCAGTCATCTTTAATAGATAATGGCATTATTGCTTTTTACGCGGCTGAAAGCGGAGCAGAGGACGGGCTTTATGAAATCAGGAAAAAAGAAACAGCAGTTGCAAGCATGAGTGACAGCGGGAGTTTATCAAACGCAAGCACTTGGTCTCGCACTATTAATACAACAGTTACACAGCTTACCAGCGACATATTAGAGAATGATTTTTGGCATATTGATTTATATAATCCAGATTCCTCTAAATCTTCTTTAACTAACTCAATTAAGTCATTGCAACTAAGTTGGACAGATGACGGCCCAGACGCTTGGATAGAGGTGCAGGTTACTCCATGGGATTCAACTGGCACCATGGGAACGCCTTTTACTCGATTAATTAGCCCTGCCTCGTCTGCAATAGTTAATTTGCAGGATGCAACCAATATTTTGTATCGTGTTCGAATAAAGCCAATATACAGCGATGTAACTGATATGACAGTTACGGCATTTAGCGGGCTAGGCGCGCAAGGCGGGCAGGTAAATATTCCCGCGTATATTACCCTATATTCAACAGGAACCTTTAGCCGCGCAAACCAGGTTGTACGCGTGCAAATGCCGCATCGCTCTCCACTTGGTGGACAGTTTGGGTATGTCTTGTTTTCTGAAGAGGATTTGATAAAGTAATATAATATATGTTCCCCCTCCTGTACTCAGGAGGGGGTTAGGGGGTGGTCGATTGACTGCTTCGAT